>JACROQ010000149.1 GCA_016214375.1 Nitrospirota bacterium
GCATGTCATTCTGAGCGAAGCGAAGAATCTGATTAACCCTGTCATATCATATGGTTTGACCTGATAGTACAGGCCCCAGTAGGACAATGCCTAAAATACACGGATTATCGCCTATTGTCAATATAGCTACAGCGCCAGTTTTTTCACCCGTGCGGCATTTTGAAGGACGACAATGGCCTGGTGTAAGCGCTGGAGGCGGAGGTTTCTGCTGCGGATCGCCGCTTGGTCATGAGAGGGAAACTTCTCGTTACGAACGGCGGTCTGCAGCTTTTTCATCTGATAATAGAGTTCTTTGTAGGCATCCGCAGGAAAGTTTTTCAGGATGAGCGGATTCAGAAAGATAAAACCATCGACAATATCCGCCGCAACAGCGGCAATGCTCTTTCCCCTGACAAGGTCTTCCGGCATAATAGTGTAAAATTATCATGGGTGATTGAGCCGCGTCAAGGAAGGATTTTAACGTCCCGGGGGATGTAACCCTTCACCGAGGCATTACCTCGAGTTTGCAATCCTTTTATGGCTATGAAATAATATAAGGCATGGAAGGATTCTGGTTAGAAGGTCTATTAATTCTTTTCCTCATTATCGCAAATGGCTTTTTTGCCTGCTCGGAGATTGCGATTATCTCTGCCCGGAAGAGCCGTATAAAACAACTCATGGAACAGGGGGACCGGCGGGCAGAAATTGTCCATCAGCTTCAGAACAAGCCGGATGATCTGCTGGCCACTGTCCAGGTCGGAATTACCATGGTCGGGATGCTGGCAGGGGCGATCAGCGGCGCTGCGGCCATAGAGATCCTGAAACCACTCCTCCAGCAGGCGCCCATAGGGTTTATCCGGCAGGGGAGCGCACCCATTGCCATCGGTATCGTGGTGTTGATTACCTCCTATCTCACTCTGATCTTGGGAGAGCTTGTGCCCAAGTCCCTTGCCCTCAGATTCTCTGAACCTATTTCACTGGTTGTCGGCAGGCCTGTTCAACTTCTATCCAGACTCACGTTCATACTGGTCAGGATACTTACTGCCTCAAGCAGTTTCTTTCTGAGACCTTTCGGCAAAATGCCGCCGCCGGAGGGCTCCTTTGTCACAGAGGAGGAGATCAAGATCCTGCTCAGAGAGGGCGGGGAGAAGGGGATATTTGAGAAATCGGAGCAGGAGTTAATCCACAGTGTCTTTGAATTTGTAACCACGACCGTCAAGGAGATCATGGTCCCCAGGCCCAAGATCAAGGCGATCGCGATGGATACCCCCATAGAGGAGGCCATCGATTTCGTGATTGAATGCGGTTTTTCACGATTCCCTGTCTATAAGGGATCGATGGAAGACATCCGGGGAATCCTGTATGAAAAAGACCTGCTGGAGATCCGGGTGAACAAACAGGAGGTCAACTTGAAAGACATCCTGCGCCCTGTCTACTTTGTTCCGGAGACGAAAAAGATAGACACCCTCCTCAGAGAGCTGCAGCGCCGGAGGATGCACATGGCCATCGTCATCAATGAATATGGGGGCGTGGAGGGGATTGCTACGATGGAGGACATCATCGAGGAGATCGTAGGGGAGATCGAGGATGAGTATGATTTTGAGGACAGGCCTGTCAAGATTCTCAAGGATGGGTCCATGATCATCGACGCCTCCCTCCCGATCCGGGACCTCAGAGAGCAGCACCAGTTGGCCATAGAGGAGTCTGAGGATTATGAGACCCTCGCAGGGCTGGTATTATCCCTCCTCCAAAGGATGCCGAGGGGCGGCGAGATCGTCAGATACGGCGATTACAAGCTGACGATCGTGGATATCGAGGGGAACCGGATCTCAAAGGTGAAGCTTGAAAAGGTGACCAATGTCCCTAATATGATAGGGGAGAAAATCCAGAACAGGCTTCAGTGAACCACTAACAGGATGCTGAAAAAGTCTATTACCCTGTCATTCTAAGGAGCCGAAGGCGACGAAGAATCTGACACGAAGTGTCATCCTGAGGGCGAATGCCCGAAGGATCTGAAAAACATCAGATCCTTCCCCTTCACTTCGTTCAGGGTCAGGATGACAAGCTGGGAAACTTTTTCAGCACCCTGCTAAGCCGTCAACCTACGGAAGAGATTCAGTATCGTTTGCGTTAGTTTGCCAGGCTTGCCGCTACCCACCGCATTGCCATTTATTGTTGTCATGGGCATGACTTCGTAGAGGGTGCTGGTGACGAAGCACTCATCGGCTGTGTAAAGCTCAGCCGGATAAAATGCCTGTTCGATGATCGGGATACCATTTTCTTTCAATAGATCGATCACGATGGACCTTGTGACACCGTTCAGGATACCGGCACTCAGTGGAGGAGTCTTTACGAGACCACCCTTTACCATAAAAATATTGCTTACAGTCCCCTCAGCCACGTAACCTTCCATATTCAGCATGACCGCCTCTGCGGCATTGAGCCTCTTTGCCTCCACCCTTGCCATGATGTTATTCAGGAAGTTTAATGACTTGACCGCGGGGTTCAGCGCTGAAGCGGGTATCCTCCGGGTATTGACCACTGCGGCATGGATGCCGCTTTGATGCAGGCCTTCAGGATAACTGCTGAATCCCTTTGCAATGATGGTGACGGTAGGCGAGAGACATCCCTCGATATCCAGCCCGGGTTCTGATACTCCCCGTGTAACAGACAATCTTAAGTAAGCATCTTTCAGATGATTGGCCTCGAGGGTCTTATAAAGGGCCTCCATGAGATAATCTCTTGTGAAAGGGATTCGCAGAGAGATAGCCTCAGCCGAATGGAACAGACGGTCTACGTGGTCATTACAATGGAATATGGCGCCTGAATAGGCCCGGAGGGTTTCAAAGACGCCGTCGCCGTACAGAAAGCCGCGGTCGAGGATGGAGACCTTGGCCTGGTCTTCCGGGACGAGAGAATCGTTGAGGAATATCAGCATGGAGTTAAAATTGATGAACTCGTAAAAAATCGCCAGAAGCACCATTTGTCATTCTGAGCGAAGCGAAGAATCTGATAAAACAATGGGTTATCAGACCCTTCGCTTCACTCAGGGTGACGTCTGAGGACTTTATACGAGTTCATCAAAATTTGTACATCACCAGCCCGGTCAGAAACTTTGGGTAAAAGTATGTCGACTTCTGCGGCATACGCTCGCCGGTACTGGTAACCTCTTTGATCTCTTCTATCTTTGTGGGATTCAGCAGGAAGGCGGCCTGGTATGCCCCTGAGCCGGCCTTCTCGATGGCATCATGGAAATCCTTTACGTAGTAGAGGTTCTCCTGCCTTCGGATGCTCTCTTCGCTGAAGCCAAGGATATTCTCTAAGATAAGCGTCTGCAGGATTGAGACGTCAAGTCTCCTCCAGGAGAAGGGTTTGTCTGGCGTGATATTTGAAAGGATAGCCTCATCTTTAAGGGAGAGAAGGGTGTACCTATTTCCATTCTTGATATACAGGCCAAAGAGATGATCCTTCGGCCCTCCCTTTTTCATCGCCTCAAGTAATTTCTGACGCGCCTCTTTCTCCTTGCCGCTGGAAAAATCAAAGTCTTTCAACATAAAGTTCTTTTTAAGACTTGCATAAAGGCCCTTTAGTTTTGGCTCAGGGACATCATAGATGAGTCTGTGGGTCGGGAGTATCGTAAGGCCCGGCTCATCCATATTGGCAAAGTACATCATAACATAGTCCGACGGCATTTCTCCTGCACTTGCCCCTGCCTTTTCCCTCGCCTCGTTCCTGTAGTTTAAAGAGGCCTCATAGCGGTGATGCCCGTCAGCGATATAGACAGTCTGGTCCTTCAACTCTCTTTTCACCAGATCTATTAAGGCGGGATCATTGACAGACCATAACCTATGCCTGTAACCGTTGTCATCAGGTACTTCCAGAGGGGGGGTGTTCGCAATACTTCCTTCAAATGCCTTATTAATTCTGCCGGCAGGCGAGGAATAGAGGGAGAAGATGAAGCTGAGGTTTGCCTGGCATGACCTTAGAAGATTGAGCCTGTCAGACTTGGGTTTTGACAGGGTATATTCGTGCGGCACGACCTTCCCTTTTCCAAACTCCTCTAAGCGGCAGAGGGCGATAAATCCCTTCATCACCTTTTGTCCGTCGTCCGGCGTCTGATAGATCAATTCATAAAAGTAGAGAGACGGCCTGTCATCATGGATCAGTATCTGATCAGAAAGCCACTTTGAGAAATATCCGGCAGACCTTGTGTAGCGGTTATTATTTTCCGTATCGTCCGGCAGCTCTTTATTGAGGTCAAGCCTGATCATGCTGTACTCGTCTCTTTTGTAATACATCTCCTGCTGCTCAGGGGTGATAATGTCGTACGGCGGGGTGACGACACGCCTGAGGTCTTTAATCTTGTCATGGTTATAGAGTATTCCTTTGAAGGGCAATATATCTGCCATTTTACCTATATCTCCTTATCTCAAAACTAAACAGTTCTACAGGCTCGTTTTCCCCAATACCGGCCTTTGCCCTGGCAATCCCCACCTGCTGTTCGACGGTGTCTACCCCTTCCAGATCCGGCAGGAGAAGACCGCACCGGCCGTTGCTTTTTACGATGATCCCGTATCTTTTAGGATCAAGGGCGGCTTCGGATAGGACAGGGGATATGACAGATTCAGGAGTGGTAAGGACATCGACCGAGACATCAGTCTCTTTGAATTCAGACAGTGTGAGCGGCATAAAACGGGGATCCCGTGTTGCGGCAGAGATAGCGTTCAGGATGATCTCTTCAGCAACCGTGGATGTCGCCGGCTCAAAGGTGCCGATGCACCCGCGTAATCTCCCCTTTATCTTCAGGGAGACAAACACCCCATGTCTCTCCCTCATCTCAGGGGTTAATTCTTCAGGCGGTTCTATAATCTCTTTTTTCTCGAGGTATCCTTTAATGGCTTCCCTTGCCAACTGCACAAGGGGATGAACAGGCTGCCCCATCTACAGTTCCCGGTCTACGACATAGTCGGCCACTGCAAAGAGGGCCTGCAGAGGCGTGGAGTCTTTAAACAGCATGAGATTCTTTTTGGCCGTTTCAACGTATCCCCTGGCCTTATCGAATGAATATTCAATCACGTCATAGTGATACATCAACTTTAAAATATAATCGAGATTTTCCGGTGTGAAATCATGGAGTCTGATAATCTTCTCAATTTTTGTGAACTCATCCTGGGAACACCTTTGGAGAAGAGAGAGCAGGGGAAGGGTTATCTTTCCCTCCTGCAGATCTTTTCCGATGGATTTACCAAGCTTGGTCTTATCAGCGACATAGTCCAGGGTATCATCTGCCAACTGGAAGGCCATTCCGATATTCCAGCCAAAGGACTCGATATCTCCCTTCTTATCAGGAGGGCAGTCTCCGAGGATAGCCCCTATCCGGCAAGAGGCCGCAATCAGGGCAGCGGTCTTGTTGCCGATGATCTGAAGATAATCTTCCTCTGTAATCTCTACATCACCATGATAGGTTAATTGGGAAAGCTCACCCTGTGTCATCCTTCGGGTAGCCTCTGCCACGGCTTCATTGATATCGTGGTTACGCAGGGATACAATCTTGCACTGGGCCTTGGTGTAGAGATAGTCGCCTACAAGGATGCTGGCCTGGTTCCCCCACAACATCCGGGCTGTTTTATTACCGCGGCGAATGTCGGCATCGTCGAGCACGTCATCATGCAGAAGGGTTGCCGTATGGATAAGCTCTACAACACTGGCAAGCTCTATCTGCGTGTTTCCCCGGTATCCTGCAAGCTGGGATGTCAGGATAAGCAGGAGGGGCCTGAAGCGTTTGCCTCCGCTCGTAAAGAGATAGGTGCTGATGGTGTCTATTAAAGGGACGTCTGATTTCAGGTCCGTACGGATCTGGTCTTCGACCCTCTTAAGGTCCTCTCTGCAGAGGCTCCAGACGTCCTCTATGGTCAGCCGTGCATTTGCCGTTGCGATACTCTTCACGGGGTCAATAGTAGGTCACATGCAAGGCGGTTGTCAAGATTAAAATTATTTCCCCAAAATGTATAATTATTGTATAATTTTAACCGGTTATGGATAAGGAATTGATGGTTCAGAGGATGTTTTCTTCCGCAGCACGGCGGTACGATCTGAATAATACCGTCCTCAGCTTTGGTCTGCATCATTACTGGAAGCGGTATGCAATAGATCAGGCAAATATCAAGGAGGGGGGCAGGGTCCTGGATGTATGCTCCGGGACAGCGGATATAGCCATCCTCCTTGCCAAACGGGTGGGCCCCTCCGGGCATGTCACAGCCGTAGACCTGAATCCGGAGATGCTGGAGATGGGAAAGAGCAAGGTCCATAAGTATGGGTTTGAAGGCATTGTCAGTTGTACCCTGGGCAATGCCGAGTCTCTCCAGTTTGGGGATAACAGGTTTGATGCCGCTACCGTAGGTTTTGGGGTCAGGAACGTAACAGACCTCAAAAAGGCATTCTCGGAGATGTACCGGGTGATAAAACCCGGAGGAAGGGTAGTCTGTCTTGAGTTTACACAGCCGGAGAACCGTATCTTCCGGTCTCTGTACGATTTTTACTCCTTTACCCTGCTGCCGGCCATGGGGACGATACTCTCCGGTGACAGGACCGGCATCTATCAGTATCTTCCGGACTCCATCCGCAAGTTTCCCCCTGCAGAGGCCCTCAGGCAATTAATGCTTGGGGTTGGGTTCTCAAAGGTATCATACACCCTGCTATCCGGAGGTATCGTGGCCGTCCATGTGGGGATCAAGTAGTCCCAAGTAGTCAAAGGGGAGCAGCCTGTGATGAATAGAGAGCATAGCTCCATCTTATACATCTGGCTTCCATGCCGGAAGATATACCCTGTGGGTCCGACCTATCTTGCTGCTTACATCCACCGGAAACGGCCGCATATCCGGCAGCGGATATTAGACCTGTCCACCATCCCCAGGCGGGAGCGCCTGCGGACGATCCTTGACATGGTTGAGGCATTTAAGCCGGATGTCATTGCCTTTTCATGGCGGGACATCCAGATATA
>JACROQ010000160.1 GCA_016214375.1 Nitrospirota bacterium
AGGTGTTCCTCAGGAACAGGAAGAGATTGGGAAACCTGCCTCAGAGGTGGAGATCGCAAAGATTGTCCCGAACAGATTTCAGCCCCGTCAGGTATTTGAAGACAAGGCGCTTGAAGAGCTGGCAGACTCGATCAGGATCCACGGGGTCATTCAACCAGTCCTTGTGCGGCGGCTGAATAACGGGACCTATGAGCTCATCGCGGGGGAGCGGCGCTGGCGGGCCTCTCAGATAGCAGGATTGAAGAAAATCCCTGTGGTGGTCAAGGATATCCCGGATGAAAAGTCCTTAGAAATCGCCCTGATCGAGAACCTCCAGCGGGAGAATCTCAACCCGATCGAGGCCGCACAGGGATATCAAAGGCTTCTAAAGGAGTTCAGCCTTTCCCAGGAGGAGATCGCAACAAGGGTTGGAAAGGAGCGGTCAACCATCACCAATTACCTGCGGCTCCTGTCCCTGCCTGAAAAAATAAAGGACTATCTCACTAAGTCCATCCTGACACCTGGCCACGCAAAGGCTATCCTATCAATACCCGACAGGGAGGGGCAGGTCCGGTTTGCCGAGCATATTGTAGCCCGCGGGGCATCTGTGCGTGAGGCAGAGACATGGTCTAAGGACTGGGGTACAACGAAAAGAAAAAAGAAAGTGATCGAGAGGAGGGATCCGACTTTAAAAGATGTCGAGGAGAGGCTCCAGAGGATATTCGGCACAAAGGTACGGATCTATGCAGAGAAAAAGGGGGGAAAGGTCGTATTGGAATATTATAGTATGGAGGACTTAAACAGGATCCTGGATGTGGCGGAGGGGTAGAAAAGGATTTTCGAGTGAACCTCCATGCCCCTGCTGGGCACAAAGGGGTATGAAAATCCGGCATGTCACCCTGAGCCGAAGGCGAAGGGTCTGATGCCCCAGGTTAATCAGATTCTTCGCTGCGCTCAGAATGACAGCAAGGTGGCAGGGGAATTTTCAAATGAAACGTCCATAGGCCTTGAAGCCCAATGAATTGGGCAACTACAAGCCATGGAAGTAGTTGCCCGATTTATCGGGCTCAGGGGATATTGTCGCATGAATCGTCAGAAGGTTGTCGTCGGAATGAGCGGCGGCATTGACAGTTCTGTGGCGGCGATGCTCTTGGTCGAGCAGGGCTATGAGGTCATAGGCGCTACCTTAAAGATATGGGGAGAGGGGGAATATCTTGACGGGGAGTGGCATGCAAGGTCTTGCTGCAAGATAGGGCTTGCACGATATGCGGCAGAGAGGCTCAATATCCCCTATCATGTCTGGGATGCCCATAAAGAGTTTCAGGAGTGGGTCGTCGATGAATTCTGTCGGGAGTATGTAAACGGGAGAACCCCAAACCCCTGTATTCGTTGCAATGAAAGGGTCAAATTCTCTCTCCTCCTGGAAAAGGCGGCCGCCCTTGGTGCAGACGGCATCGCCACAGGGCATTATGCCCGTATCAGCTATAGCCCGGTGGATAACAAATATATCCTCAAGAAAGGCTTAGACCCTGAAAAGGACCAGAGTTATTTTCTATACAGGTTGTCGCAGGACCAGCTCTCAAAGATCATCTTCCCTCTGGGGGATTATACGAAGGCTGAAGTCTCGGTCATGGCAGAGTCGTTGGACCTCCCGGTAGAGGAGATGCGGGAAAGCCAGGAGGTCTGTTTCGTCACGCAGGAAGGATACCAGGAGTTTATTGCAGACCAGATACCGGCCGCGGTCAATCCCGGAAAGTTTATCACCTCTAAAGGCCAGGCTCTGGGAGAACACAAGGGGATCGCCTTCTATACTGTCGGACAGCGCCGTGGGCTCAGGGTCGCCACGGGCGAACGTCTCTATGTGGTCAGTATAGATACCCGCAAGAACGAGATCGTACTGGGCAAAAACGAAGATCTTTATTCACCAGGGCTTATTGCGACAGATATCCATATGGTCAGTGGAGAACTTCTTAAGGATACGAAATATCTGCAGGCCAGGATCAGATATCGTAATGATGCGGCTAAGGCG
>JACROQ010000151.1 GCA_016214375.1 Nitrospirota bacterium
ATTCACGGCGCCGGCGTCTCCCGAGGATAATTACAGGGTTTAAGAGCCCCGTATCACTGGGGAAAATAGTTTTGGGGATTTAAAACCTGGGTTGAAGCCCGTAAGGGACCTGCTGTCAATTCCTATCTCGGAATTTGGGCGGCTCCTAACTCTTGACAACATCAGCGCATTCTTGCTATGTTAGATAGTCTTATGTGTAAAATTTTCTCAAGAGCGGGGGGATCAGCGTATGCGGGTTAAGATCAATGGGAAGCCGGAGGAGGTGCAGGAGGCCACAGTCCTGGGTCTTCTCAAATCTAAGAATGTGGATTTACGAATGGTTGCCGTGGAGGTTAACTCTGAGATGATTGAGCGTGATCAGTATGAGGCAACTGCATTGAAAGAGGGCGACGAAGTAGAGTTCCTCTATTTCATGGGAGGAGGACAGAAATGAAGAAAAAGGTATGGGAGAATGCCCTCACCTTAATAGGTGGCACCCCCTTGGTCAGGTTGGAAAAGGTATCACAAAAGGCAGGTGGAGACGTTTATGCGAAGGTAGAGTCCTGCAATCCCGGGGGGAGTATTAAGGACCGGATATGCCTCAGCATGATAGAGGCGGCTGAAAAGGCAGGGAGGCTGCGTCCGGGAGACACGATTGTCGAGCCCACAAGCGGGAATACGGGAATAGGTCTCGCGGTGGTAGCGGCGGTAAAGGGGTATAAGACCATCCTGATCATGCCGGAGAGTATGAGCACAGAGAGATTCGGGCTTCTCTCCTCCTTTGGCGCAGAGATGATACTGACACCGGCTATCGAGGGGATGAAGGGTTCTATTGTGGAGGCCGAGCGACTGCTCAAGGAGAACCCCGGCTACTTTATGCCGGATCAGTTCTCGAACCCTGCAAACCCTGAGGCCCATAGAAAGACCACAGGCCCTGAGATATGGGATGCATTGAATGGTGAAGTCGCTGCCTTTGTGGCTGCCGTGGGGACAGGCGGAACAATCACCGGGGTAGGGGAGATCCTTAAGGGGCATAACAGCAAGATCAGGGTGATTGCGATTGAGCCGGCCTCATCACCGGTGCTCTCCGGCGGCTCCGCAGGGCCGCACAAGATACAGGGTATTGGCGCAGGCTTTATCCCGAAGGTGTTAAACAGGGATATTATCGATGAGATAGTGCCCGTAACGGATGATGAGGCCTTTGAAACGGCCAAGATGCTCGCAAGGGAAGAGGGGTTGATGGTTGGCATCTCGTCAGGGGCCAATGTATTTGGGGCCATGAAGATTGCCAAGAGGTTGGGACCTGGCAAGAATGTGGTCACAGTCCTGCCGGATACGGGTGAGCGGTATATCAGCATTGAAAAGTACTTCAGGACGTAGCCGCAGACTTTAGTCTGTGTTAGTATCGATAGGCGGGACAAAAATGTCCCGCCTATCGAAGGTAGAGATTAAGGAGAGTATCGTGAGTTTTACAGATGAGCAGATCAAGAGATATAGCCGGCATATCATACTCCCTGAGGTCGGGGGCAAGGGGCAGAAGAAGATCAGGGAATCCAGGGTGCTGGTAATCGGAGCCGGGGGCTTGGGTTCGCCTGTGGCGTTTTATCTGGCGGCCGCAGGGATCGGGACGATAGGGATCATTGATGGAGATGTGGTAGACCTTTCCAACCTGCAGCGCCAGATCATCCACTACACCCCGGATCTGAACAAGCCAAAGGTGATCTCAGCCAAAGAAAAGATAGAGGCCCTGAATCCTGATGTAGAGGTTAAGACCTATCAGATGCTTTTGACCTCCCGGAATGCGATGGGGCTTTTTAAAGACTATGATGTCATTATAGACGGGACGGACAATTTTCCTGCAAAATTTCTGGCCAATGACGCCGCTGTCTTTCTCAACAAGCCGCTGGTGCATGGAGGGATACTCCGGTTCATCGGGCAGGTCTATTCCATCGTGCCGCACAAGACCGCCTGCTATCGGTGCGTGTTCAATAGTCCTCCGCCGGCGGGCCTCATACCGACCTGTCAGGAGGCGGGTGTTGTCGGGGTCCTGGCCGGGGTTATCGGGACGATACAGGCCACAGAGGCATTGAAGCTGTTGCTGGGTATCGGGGAGCCTCTGACCAACCGGCTTCTGACCTTTGATGCCCAGAAGATGGAGTTCCGGGAGATTAAGCTG
>JACROQ010000152.1:0-2865 GCA_016214375.1 Nitrospirota bacterium
TCAGGCTGCCGTGTTCCAGGATGAGGCCGAGGGCCTTGGCCTGGCGATCCGAAAGTCTATGCTCCTGGACAAGCAGGTCCCGGCGGATGGCCTGCTCTCCGCGCTCCCTGACCTCGGCAATCTGGGTGGTCAGCCCCTCGACGAAGTACTCCAGCCAGCCGGTCATGTCCATGCCGCTCACCAGCACCGGATGGACATTCTGCTCCCCGTTGAGCCAGTCCACCAGCCCCGCCATCATGACCGGCACATCGTGCGCCGGGGGCGGCGTGTAGACCGTCTCGCCAGTGTAAGCGCTTAAATAACCCCACCCTCAGAATTTCATTTTGTTGATGAAACCCCGATCGACATGCTGAGGCAACAGCGCCTTGTAATCCGCTTCACTCTCAGCCCGCGGCAACCGTTCAAACAGATACCGCAGATACCGGTAGGGCTCAAGACCATTGGCCTTGGCGGTCTCGATCAGACTGTAAATCGTTGCACTTGCCTCTGCCCCTCTCGGATGAGCAGAGAACAACCAGTTTTCTGGCCCACGACAAAAGGCCTGATCGCATTCTCTGCCAGATTGTTATCCGGGTGCATCCGGCCGTCCTCTGTGTACCGGCAAAGCCGCTCCCACTGCTTGAGCGTATAGGCTACGGCCTTGCCAAGAAGCCCCTGTGGAGGCGTCTTGGGTGCAACACCTTCAAGCTATTCCCCAAACTGTCTCAATAATGGGATCGTCTTCTCCTGCCGCAACTGATAGCGTTCCTCTATTGTGTGGCCCTTCTCATCCGCCTCTTTCTCAATGGCATACAGATGCCGGATATAGGTAAGCGCTCTGGCCGTGTACCGAAAGAAGTTTTGGATTTCATCGGAAATCAAAGGCCCCCTTCAGAAACAGAGAAAATTCTGCTATAGTCATAGCTAATATGGAACTTCCCTTGGATGACAGCCGGTTACAGTCCGATATCCAGTATCTTGAGGATGCCCTCGATAAGGTCATACGGGAGCAGGAGGGGGATCAGCTCTTCCGGTTAGTCGAGGAATTCCGTACAGCCTGCAAGAAGATCAAGTACCAATATGACCCCTCTACTGAGGCGTTTCTGCTTCGCGAGGCAGAGCGGCTTGACCTCTCCATATCCTCAAAGCTCATTCAGGCATTCGCCCTCTATTTCTATCTCCTCAATACGGCCGAAGAAAACTTCGGGATGCAGCAACGAAGGGAGATACAGCGCCACGGCGGCCGTGTCAAAGGTTCCTTTGAGGATTGTCTTGCAAGGTTGTATGAAAACAGGATCGATCAAAAGACCCTCTTTGACCTTCTGAGTAGTCTGTCTATAGAGCCTGTCATGACCGCCCATCCTACGGAGGCAAAGAGACTGACCATCCTCAAGAAATATAGAAAGATCTATCTCACAATCTTCAAAAAGGAAAATCCCATCTGGACACCTGAAGAGAAAGCCCTGCTGCGGGAGGATATCATCAATGAGATACAGAAGCTCTGGCAGACTGGGGATATATTCCTCGAAAGGCCAACTGTGGAAGAAGAGGTATCCAATGGGCTCTACTATTTTAAGGAGACCTTTTATTCTGTGATCCCCAAACTCTACCGTTCTCTCCGGCGCAGCATAGGGCATTTCTACCCGGACCATGATCTCCGGATACCGCCCCTATTAAGATTCGGCTCATGGATTGGCGGCGACAGAGACGGCAACCCCAATGTCACCCCTGAAGTCACAAGATGGACAGTCAAGATCCAGAGGGATGCCATTCTCTCACTCTATATTCAGTCGGTCCAGGATCTGATAGGAAGTCTCAGCCATTCGACCACCAAGGTGAATGTCTCAGAGGAGCTGACCGCCTCTATTGAAAAGGATGTGAAGAGTCTGCCTGATATGGGCCAGCAGGTCCTTAACAGAAACCCTTATGAACCCTACAGACAGAAGCTGTCATTTATAAAGATGCGGTTAGAAGGGACGCGGCCGTATCACAGCCCATCTGAACTCCTTGAAGACCTGTATGTCATCCAAAAAAGCCTTATTGCCAATAAGGGGATGAGGACAGCAGAGATAGAGGTTGATGGCATGATAAAGAGGGTGGAGGTCTTTGGCTTCCACCTGGCCCGGCTTGATGTGCGGGAGGAGTCGGAGAAACATAACAAGGCCATCTGCGAGGTCTTTGACAAACTTGGCATATACGCAGGTTTTCACGGCATGTCTGAAGAAGAGAAGATCCGCATCTTCTCAAAGGAGATAGAGAATCCCAGGCCGCTGATGTACGAAGACATGGAACTCTCCAGCGAATCGCTCCGGGTGATAGAGACATTCAAGGTTATCCGATGGGCCAGAGAACAAATAGGCCCTGAGGCCATAGGGAGCTACATCATCAGCATGACGCACCGGATCAGTGATATCCTTACAGTACTGCTCCTGGCAAAGGAGACAGGGCTTTGCCGGGAGGGGGGTAAGGGGCTTGATATCGTCCCGCTCTTTGAGACCATTGATGATCTAAGCCGCTCACGGGTGATCATCGACGGTCTCTTCTCTCTCCCTGTTTATCGCGGATACATCGCCCGCTGCGGCAAGATTCAGGAGATCATGCTGGGGTACTCAGACAGCAGCAAAGACGGTGGGATCCTCACCTCAAGCTGGGAGCTGTATAAGGCGCAGAAGGGGCTCTGGGATGTCGCCAGGAGACATGGGATACGTCTCAGACTGTTCCACGGCAGGGGTGGGACGGTCGGCCGGGGGGGCGGTCCTACCCACAAGGCCATATTGGCCCAGCCTCCGGGGACTGTCCAGGGTCATATCAAGATCACAGAGCAGGGTGAGGTGATCTCTTCCAAGTATGCCAATCAGGGGACTGCCTTACATAATCTGGAGCTGA
>JACROQ010000152.1:2898-3708 GCA_016214375.1 Nitrospirota bacterium
CTGATGGCGGCCGGTGTGATTGAGGCAAGCTCCCCTCAGTATCATGAAGAGATCAATATCCTGGATGAGAGATATACCTCCATCTTAGATGAGCTGTCAGAGATATCCTATACACTTTACCGGGAGCTGATCGATGATCCTGATTTCTATACCTACTTCTCCTATGCCGCCCCCATCGGTGAAATAGGCCTTGCCAAGATAGGCTCAAGGCCTGAGAGGAGGAGGGCAACCTGGAAGATCGAGGACCTGAGGGCGATACCCTGGATATTTAGCTGGACCCAGAACCGGCATATGCTGCCGGCATGGTATCCCGCAGGCGCCACGTTTCAGAGGTTTATTGACGCAGACCCTGCGGCAAATACGGCCGTATTAAAGGAGATGTACCGCAGATGGCCATTCTTCGAAAATCTGTTAGACAATATCCAGATGACCATGGCAAAGGCGGATATGAACATCGCTCATTTATACTCTGGCCTTGTACCGGATACAAAGGTGCGTGAGCGGATCTTTGGAATGATAAAGAGGGAGTTTGCATTATCAAGAGAGATGATACTACGCATTACGGATCAGGAGAGTCTCCTCGATAATGACCAGGGATTGCAGAGGTCCATCCAACTGAGGAACCCCTTTATTGACCCCATCAACTATCTCCAGGTCAATCTCCTCAATGAGCTCCGGCAAGAGGGCCTCACAGAGGCAAAGCAACAGGGGCTTGCCGACACAATGCTTCTGACGATAAGCTGTATTGCGGCGGGGATGAGGAATACAGGGTAGAACAAATCCCCCTTAATCTCCCTTTACTAAAAGGGA
>JACROQ010000153.1 GCA_016214375.1 Nitrospirota bacterium
AGATCTTCTGCCTGAAGTCGAGGTCATTGCCCACCATCTCAATCTGCATGAGCATCTCTTTTATATTCCCGGCGATGGTAATCTCTTCCACGGGATATGTGAGTTCTCCATTCTCTATCCAGACCCCCACAGCGCCACGGGAGTAATCTCCGGTTATCGGGTTAAATCCAAAGCCTATTAATTCTGTAACATAAAGACCTGAGTCCACAGACTTTATGATGTCCGAAGGGGAGTGATTTCCGGGGGCTAAGTAAAAATTGGTGGGGGCTGCTACCGGCGGTTCGCCCGGATTGCGTGAGGCGTTTCCCGTAGAGGCGAGGTTTAGTTTTCTTGCAGAGTATGAGTCTAAGAGATAACTCGTCAGGATACCCTTTTCCACGACGGTTGTCTTCCTTGTCGGCACCCCCTCAGCATCAAGAGGCCTGGACCCAACTCCCCATGGTATCGTACCGTCATCATAAATGGTCACATCCGGAGACGCGATCTGCTTATTTAACATCCCCAGGAGGAATGAAGTCCCTTTGTAGAGGGAGTGTCCGGATAAGGCGATACAGAGATTGCCAAGAAGGCTCGATGCGGTCTCGGGGTCAAAGACTACAGGGGCCCGCTGGGTATGGACCTTTTTCGCCCCAAGGCGGCGCACGGTCCGCATGGCCGCGATTTCCCCTATATGTGCAGGTTTGTCTAATTGGTTAAATCTCCTCTTCGTAGAAGACCAGTAATCCCGCTGCATCTGACCATTCATGGCGGCCACAGGGGTTACAGAGAGAGAGAACAATGAGGTCCTGTAGTCTCCGTATGAACCATTGGTGTTGGCATAGATGACATGCGTATACCTTTTGGTGAAGTCTCCGGAATCAGAATTGGTGATTCGCGGATCATACCGGAAGGCAGCGGCCTCAGCCTCTTTTGCCCCTTCGATCATCTCGTCTATCGAGAGGGAATGGACCTGTTCATCGTATACCTCCAACTCCTTACTCTTCGTTCCAAATTGGCCATATTGGCCATATTGACGTAACGGAAGACCTGCATACTCATCCGAAGCCGTTAGCTTTGCCATACTGCATGTATCTTCGATAAGACGATCTAAGGAATCGGATGAAAAATCTGAAGTGGAGGTAATCGCACTCCTTTTATCAAAAAAGAGCCTCAGCCCCAGGGTCTTAAAGCTGGAGTCTGTAATCTTCTCAATAGCGGACAGGCGTACCTGAACAGAAGATAATTCACGCTCTACGATGAGGATGTCTCCTTCAGTTGCCCCCTTTTTTTTGGCCTTTTCTAATAATTGTTGTACCGCATCCCGCGTGATCTTCATCGGGTCATTCCGCCTCATTTTCTTACCTCTTGTTTCTCGCCTCTTGCCTCTTGCTTCTGACTTCTTACCTATCCGTCCCTCCGACGGTAATCCCGTCTATCTTAATCGTCGGCATTCCGACACCCACAGGGACAGATTGTCCATCTTTTCCGCACGTCCCGACGCCTGCATCCAGCTCCATGTCGTTGCCTACCATGGAGACGCGTTTAAGGATGTCAGGGCCGTTCCCAATCAATGTAGCCCCCCGGACAGGGGTTGTGACCTTCCCATCCTCAATCAGGTAGGCCTCGCTTGCCGTAAAGACAAATTTACCGTTGGTGATATCCACCTGACCTCCCCCGAAGGCAACGGCATAAAGTCCCTTCCGGACAGAGCGTATGATATCAACCGGAGGCGTGTCCCCGGGCAGGAGAAAGGTATTCGTCATCCGCGGCATTGGAGGATGGGCATAGCTCTCTCTCCTTCCATTGCCGGTGAGTGGCATATTCATAAGTCTTGCATTGAGACGGTCCTGCAGGTAGCCCTTGAGCACCCCCTTTTCGATCAATACAGTCCGTTGTGTCTCTGTCCCCTCGTCATCGATATTGATGGAACCGCGCCTTTGAGGGATCGTCCCGTCATCAATCACGGTACAAAGCTCTGAGGCGACCTTATTCCCTATCAGACCTGTAAAGGCCGAGGTCTTCTTTCTGTTAAAGTCCGCCTCAAGGCCGTGGCCCACTGCCTCATGGAGGAGGATACCGGGCCACCCTGGCCCTAAGACGACATCCATAGTGCCGGCAGGGGTATTCACAGCCTCTAAGTTTGTGATGGCCTGTCTTGCTGCCTTCCTCGTGTAGAGGATGTAGCGGTTTTCCTCAAAGAAGAAAGGGAATCCTATCCGGCCGCCCCCGCCGTAGCTCCCGCTCTGGCGATTTCCATTGTCTTCTGCAATACAGGTAATATTGAGTCTGTAGAGCGGTTGAACATCCCCGATGACCAGTCCCTCTGACGTGACGATCAGGATGAGCCTGAACTCACTGCTAAGAGAGGCAAGCACGTTTTTAATCCGGGGGTCATAGTCTCTGGCCATTTTGTCTATTTTATCCAGCAATCTGAT
>JACROQ010000154.1 GCA_016214375.1 Nitrospirota bacterium
CCGGTATTCCCATCCCTTACAGATCTTATATTTTGAATTATTTAGAAAGGGGGTCACACTGCCAGTCTTGCGCGTCCTTTAGCCCTTCTCCTGCTCAAGATCCTTCTCCCATTCTTTGTCTTCATCCTTCTTCTAAATCCGTGGGTCCTCTTCCTGCTGATATTATGCGGTCTATAGGTAATGGACATAACTCCTCCTTCAAAAGGACTTATTATAATTTAATGAGTTGAAATGTCAACATTTTTTTCTCCTCTAATTGAAAACCTCGTAAAAACCTATGCAGCGGACGACGTTGTAAAAAACCCATATGCAAGGCGCGCTAATCCTGAGGAATGAGGCGTACTTTTAGGTACGCCGCAGTGACGAAGGATGCAGCGCAACGCCGCAGATGGGTTTTTTACAACGTCGTCATTTGAAAACAGATATAAATGAGATTATAATCTTCAAGGGTGTCTATGAACGGACATGACATCGTTCATGAGGTATAGGGATGGAGAACCTCTCCGGAAAGATGAAAGGCCGTCTTGTAGTATTCTTGCTGGGACAAACAGGCATGAGTCTGTCCAGTTTAGAGTCTTTAAAATATAAACCTGTAAAGAGTTCCCCGAACTACCCGGATGTGATCCCATCCCAGTGGAGTATTACCTCTTTTAAATCTGCCATTCTGGGTCTCGAGATAGGGATCCATGTTAAGGCCTACCAACCGGATATCCTTGTGTTTGAGGCATCTGTTCAGATAGAGGACCTCCTGTCTGATTCTGTCCTTGATCTAAAAAAAGATCTGATCGCAGAGGGGCAGAAGATACTGAACCAGTACAATTGTAATATGGATTTTTGCGAAGAGTACAGTGTCTACTGTGTCTCAGAATACAAAGGAGACCCGAAGGTGTTTGTGACAACCTTCGGGGATAAGATCGTCAGCCATCTAAAGAATGAACGGCTCCCCTTGGACAAAGAGGAGTTAAACTCGACCCTCTCCTATCACCTCAAGTATGCAAGGGGTGATATGGCTATCGTGGATTGGGATGGCGCCTTTCTTTTCGACCCCAATGGGTTGTTTGAGGAGAATATCGAGCTGTTCCAAACCGCTAACCTCCAGCTCCTCCGGTACAGGACCCTCGATAAATACGCACGGAGTCTATCTTAGAGACAGAGCAGGTGGAATACTCTATCAAGCTCATAGGCGATTGGTATTCGGCGAAGTTATACAGCCTGATATCGAAGAAATTCCACCTTGACACATGGAAGGGTTATATCGACAAAAAGCTGGACACCATAGAAGATATCTACTCTATGGCCGCAGAAAACTTTGTCATCTCCTCAAAAAACAGGGCAGAATTCCTCCTGCTGGGAGGTTGGTTTATACTCCTGGCGGGCTGGTCTATTTTGCTTGTTATCGAGATCCTTACACGGTAGATATATGGTTCATCAGGAAGATACAATCTGCGCCATAGTAACCCCGCAGGGTATCGGCGGTATCAGTGTCATCAGGCTAAGTGGAAGAGATGCCATTGATATCGCCTCACGGCTATTTCACCAGAAATCAGGAAGACCCCTGAGCGAGGCACAGACGCATACCCTCCATTACGGAGATATCATAAACCTTTCCTCTGGTGAAAAGATAGATGAGGTCCTGGTAAGCCTTATGCGATCCCCCCACAGCTTTACCTGCGAAGATGTGGTGGAGGTGAGTTGTCATGGGGGTCCGTTGGTTACCTCCGGGATACTCGAGACCTTTCTTAAAGAAGGGACACGGCTTGCAGAGCCTGGGGAGTTTACCAAGAGGGCCTTTTTAAATGGCCGGATTGACCTTGCCCAGGCAGAGGCGGTTATCGACATCATAAGGGCCAGGACAGAGGAAGGCCTGAGGTGCGCCTTATGGCAGTTGGATGGTAAATTATCTAATGAAATAAATATGTTGCATGATGATATGGCCGGTGCAATAGCCTCGCTTGAGGCCTATATAGACTTCCCTGAAGAAGAGCTGGGTGTTGCGACAGAAGACCTGCTTGGGCGTGTCCAGTCTGTGATAACCCGGATTGACAGACTCATTGAGGGATATTATAGATGGCGGCCTTTTCGGGAGGGTATTTTAACGACCATCGTGGGCCGTACCAATGTAGGGAAGTCAAGCCTGCTAAACACCCTGATTGGGGAGGAGCGCGCGATCGTAACCCCTCACCCTGGGACTACGAGGGATATTGTCGATGGAATGATCAATATAGGCGGCATCCCCTTGCGTCTATTAGACACTGCGGGACTCCGTATGGCCACGAATCTTGCGGAAGAAGAGGGGATCAGGCGGATGTATCATACGGTGGAAATGGCGGAACTGATTCTCCTCATACTCGATGGGAGTGAGGCCCTGACAGAAGAGGACAGAGAAATTATGGGACGTACAACAGGCAGGAAAAGGGTGATTGTAATCAACAAGATAGATAAGGGGGATAGAATCACAAAAGACCTGGATGTGAAGAATGCCCCTGTGGTCCGCATATCGGCACTTAAGGGAGAGGGGATTGAAGCCCTTAAGAACACGATCCCGCAGCGCATCCTCGGACAGGAGATGAGATGGGAAGGGGAGGCTGTTGCCGGGAATCTAAGACATAAGGCGGCCTTGGAAGGGGCAAGGAAAGAGCTGGATAACTTCTTCGAGTCGGTTCAGCAGCGACGCCCCCTTGAGATTCAGGCGCTACACCTCCGGGGGGCTGTTGACCTGTTAGGGGAGATAACCGGAACGGTAACCACAGAAGACATCCTCGACCGGATATTCAGTGAGTTTTGCATAGGGAAGTAGCGCCATGTTCCACGTGGAACATCAACAAGTGTCCCCCCTTTCCAAAGGAGGGAAGAGGGGAATTTTATAAGGAAATTAATCGTGTCAACTGGTTCCTACGATGTCATAGTTGTTGGCGCAGGACATGCCGGATGTGAGGCGGCCCTGGCGTCTGCAAGATTGGGGTGCAGGACCCTGGTTATTACCCTCAATATCGACAATATCGGGCTGCTGTCCTGCAATCCTGCTGTTGGGGGCATCGCCAAGGGCCATCTCGTCCGTGAGATAGATGCCCTCGGGGGAGAGATGGGTCGGGTGACCGACAGGACGGGCATCCAATTCCGGATGCTCAATACCAGCAAAGGTCCTGCTGTTCAGGCCCTTAGGGCACAGGTGGACAGAAATGCCTACAAATATGTTATGCGGGCCATCCTGGAATCGCAGGAGAATATCGATATTGTTCAGGCCATGGTGGAGAGGCTCATCGTAGACGATGGGAGGGTCAGGGGAGTAGTGACCCAGGTAGGGATCGGTTACGAATCAAAGGCGGTTATCCTGACTACCGGGACGTTTTTGCAGGGGCTTATCCACATCGGAATGGTGCATTATCCTGCCGGAAGGGCAGGGGAGTTCCCCTCGATCGGTCTTTCAGAGGACCTGGCACGGATTGGATTCCTATTGGGACGGCTCAAGACAGGAACCCCTCCCAGGATAGATGCGAGAAGCATTGATTTCAGTGTGATGTCCCAGCAGGCGGGGGATGAGCCTCCTGTCCCATTTTCATATACTACCGGAAAGATTGAAAGACGCCAGGTATCCTGCTACCTGACACACACATCTCCTGTAACCCATGAAATCATAAGGAAAAATCTTGACCGGTCCCCCCTCTATGGCGGGCTGATCAAGGGGATAGGCCCCCGGTACTGTCCTTCTATCGAAGACAAGGTAATGAGGTTTGCCCACAAGGAGCGGCATCAGGTCTTCCTGGAACCCGAAGGGTATGACACGGTGGAGATATACGCAAATGGTATCTCAACAAGCCTCCCTGCCGATGTCCAGACAGAGATGGTCAGGTCCATCAAAGGGCTTGAAAATGCAGAGATTATGCGGCATGGCTACGCCATTGAGTATGACTTTGCCCCCCCAACACAGTTGAAGCCAACCTTAGAGACAAAGCTCATAGAAGGGCTTTTCCATGCAGGACAGATCAACGGGACCTCAGGATATGAGGAGGCGGCTGCCCAGGGTATTATCACAGGGATAAACGCTGCCTTAAAAATCCACGAAAGGGAACCCGTCGTCATCAATAGGGCAGAGGCCTATATCGGTGTCTTAATAGACGATCTCGTGACCAAAGGGACCCAGGAACCATACAGGATGTTCACAGCAAGGGCCGAGTACAGACTGATGCTCCGCCATGACAATGCAGATGCAAGGCTTACAAAGAAGGGATATCAAATAGGGCTTATCCCTCTGGATCGCTATAAAAGATTTGAGGAAAAAAGAGCGGCTATTGAAAAGGAAAAAATCCGTCTCCGAAAGATCAGGATAAGTAGCCTAAAGTTGCAGGACAGGCAATGTGGAAATGCAAATCCCCCTTTCTCCCCCTTTGGAAAAGAGGGAGATTCGTTTCCCCCCCCTTTAGAAAAGGGGGGCAAGGGGGGATTTGATCGAAGATTTCTGGATGAAACATCCATGAGCCAGGAGATCACAAAGGATGATGAAAACTCCCTCCCCGTCAATCGGATGGGAGGGGGGAGAGACAAGGGTACAGAGGAACATGAAAGTCCAGCATGTCACCCTGAGCCGAAGGCGAAGGGTCTGATGCACCGGGTTAATCAGATTCTTCGTTGCACTCAGAATGACAGCAAAGTGGTAGGGGCATTTTCAGGTGAAACATTACCAGATGTAACATTAGCCCAACTACTGCAGCGGCCAGAAATAGATTATGGGACAATAGAAAATATATCACCACCAGAACCCCCGCTTGGTCCTGAGATAAAGAAGGCAATAGAGATAGAGATAAAATATGCCGGGTACATCAAACAGCAGATTCAATTGATTGAAAAATATAAGAATATGGAAGGCAAGCAGATCCCCCGTGATTTTGACTACACCTCCCTGTCAGGGCTTTCCCTGGAAGTGACGGAAAAGCTCCTTTCGGTAAGGCCGCTCTCCCTTGGACAAGCATCCAGGATTCCAGGAATAACCCCGGCAGCCATCTCCATCCTGGCAATAGCCCTTGCGAAGCGGGCCAGGGAGGGGAGAGTATAGCTGGATTGGGATTATTAATGTTCCACGTGGAACATTAGCAGGGTGCTGAAAAAGTCTTCTAAGCTGTCATTCCTTCACTCCATTCAGGACAGCGTCTGAGGAGCCAAGGCGACGAAGAATCTGATAACCCTTTGTTTTGCTTAGGAGTCAGATCCTTCCCCTTCACTTCGTTCAGGGTCAGGATGACAGACAGAAAAACTTTTCCAGCATCCTGTCAAAACTTATCACTTCCCTTCATCCCCGTATTGTGGTAAAATTTTCTGGTTAGCGGTACCATTTCGTAACTTATTGATTTTATGAGCAAAATTATATCTATAACAAACCAGAAGGGCGGCGTGGGGAAGACGACGACTGCCATCAATATCGCTGCGTCATTGGCTGTGGCAGAGAAAAAGGTCCTTTTGATCGACCTCGACCCTCAGGGGAATGCCACCAGCGGGTGCGGGATCGACAGAAAATCCCTCAAGGCGTCTGTATACGATGGTCTTATCAACAGGACAGACTTAAAAAGCCTGATCCGCCCCTCAGAGTTGAAGTATTTTATGCTCATACCGGCCACCATGGATCTGATCGGCGCTGAGATAGAGCTCATCGATGAACCTGAGAGGGAACGTATGTTGAAGAAGGCTATCGCCCCGTTAAGAGAAGACTTCAACTTTATTATCTTAGATTGCCCCCCCTCGCTCGGGCTCCTCACCATCAATGCCCTTACCGCTGCCGACTCGGTGATCATCCCGGTCCAGTGCGAGTACTACGCCATGGAGGGTTTAAGCCAGATACTCAAGACCATCGAACTTGTGCAGCGCTCCCTGAACAAGGAGCTCATGATTGAAGGGATACTCCTGACCATGTTTGACGGCAGGAATAATCTGTCGCATCAGGTGGCAGACGAGATCCGGGGGCATTTTAAAGACCTGGTCTTCCAAAGCACCATCCCTCGGAATGTCGCCCTGGGAGAGGCCCCAAGTCATGGGAAACCTATCGTCCTTTATAATATCCATTCAAAAGGGGCTCAGTCTTATTTAGAGTTGGCACTGGAGGTAATCAGAAATGACAAAGAAGGCGCTCGGTAGGGGACTGGGGACCCTAATCCCTGGTGCAGGTGTTCCTCAGGAACAGGAGGAGGATACGGGACCTTCCGCAGAGGTGGAGATCGCAAGGATTGTCCCGAACAGATTTCAGCCCCGCCAGGTATTCGAAGACAAGGCGCTTGAAGAGCTGGCAGACTCCATCAGGATCCATGGGGTTATTCAGCCAGTCCTTGTACGGCGGCTGAATAACGGGGCCTATGAGCTCATCGCAGGGGAG
>JACROQ010000155.1 GCA_016214375.1 Nitrospirota bacterium
TGAGGAGGTGATAGCTGCCCTGAGTATGATCATGGTGGCGATTACGTTATTACCTTTTGGCACACTGGCTCTGATTACAAAATACAGGGGATAGGATATGATCGTAACGATTGAAAATGTCTCTAAAATATATGATGAGGTTCCGATTCTTACGAATGTTTCCCTGGAGATCGGTAAGGGTGAGCGGGTCGTCATATTAGGGCCTTCCGGATGTGGCAAGACCACCCTCCTGAGGATGATTGCCGGTTTTGTTGTGCCTGATAAGGGGGGTATTTTCATAGACGATCTTATTGTGGCAAAGGATGGGAAGAACTATGTGGAACCTGAAGACAGAAAGATCGGGATGGTTTTCCAGGACCTTGCCTTATGGCCTCACATGAATGTCTATGAGAACCTTGCCAGGTTCTCTTTCCGGCGGACAGCAGCAGAGAATAGCCCTTGCCAGGGCGCTTGTTATGCAACCAAAGATACTCTTAATGGACGAACCTCTCTCAAATCTTGATCTCGATCTGAATTTACTGCTAAGGAAAGAGATCCTGAGATTGCAGGAAGATATTGGTATAACCCTGATTTATGTAACGCACGACAGGGATGAGGCCTTTTCTTTAGCAACGAGGGTCATGATGATGAAACACGGCGGGATCAGGAAGACAGGCAATGTGGAAGAGATATCCCGTTATTTATCTGAGCTATCCCCTTGGCAGAGAGAGACTTAATGGAATATAATGCATTTTATGCCACTCGAACTGCCGCGGTTTATAAAATCCTGGTTCCACAGGGGTGAGGCACCCGACAACCTCTTAAAGAAATATCACAACGAGGACTGGCATACGCCGCAGGGGCGGCAGATCCGCGAGGTGGTCTTCGGGATGAATGATGGCCTGGTCAGTACGGTCGGGTTTGTGGCCGGGGTTACAGGCGCTATCAGCGAGAGCAGGATGGTCCTTTTGACCGGCATGGCCTCGATCATGGCCGGGGCGATCTCTATGGCTATGGGAGGGTACCTGGCCTCAAAATCGCAGCGGGAGTTTTTTGAAAAAGAGCTGGAGCGGGAGAGGCGGGAGATTGTGGAGTCTCCGGAGAAGGAACGGGAGGAGATACGGGAGATATTTGCTGGCCATGGATTTACAGAACCTGAGGTCGAGATGATCGTCCACAGGGTGACAGAGGATAAAGAGCGGTGGATCAAGTGCCATCGCCCTTATCGTCCTGTTTGGCCTTGGGGCGGGCAAGACGGCCCTGACCAGGACACACTGGCTGAAGAGCAGTCTTGAGGTCGTCTACTGGGCTCACTGGCCGCCGGGGTTGGATACATCCTGGGATGGGTTTTCTCCGTGACCCTGTGATGTCGGGAGAATCGTCATGCGCCGGGGGTTCACAAAGGGCCATGAAAGTCCAGCATGTCACCCTGAGCCGAAGGCGAAGGGTCTGATCCACCGGGTTAATCAGATTCTTCGCTTCGCTCAGAATGACATGTAACGGGGATTTTCAGGTGATAAAGGAGACAAGCCATGAACACAGGGAGGGCAAACGAGATGTCACAACCTGTTTATGTGATCGGCCATCGTAATCCGGATACGGATTCGATCTGTTCGGCCTTAGCCTATGCCCGCCTCAAGCAGAGGATGGGTTTTACCCATGTCGTCGCTGCCAGGGCAGGGGAGATCAATGTCCAGACTGAGTTCGTCCTCAGGACCTTTGGGATCGCTCCGCCATTCTATCTTCCGGATGTAAAGGTCAGGGTCCAGGATGTGATGACCTCTGAATCCCGCTCCATACACACAGAGATGTCCATAGGGGATGTCCTCGATTTTATGCAGGGCTATGACCTGTTGATGGTCCCTGTGACGGACCGCGAAGGGCATTATGCAGGGGCGATCACACTGCAGGATCTGGCCCGTTTCTATAGCCGTCATGCGGATGCAGCTACGTCGAACCGTTTAGTGGGCTCTCTGATTGGGGTGGTAAAGGCCATCCACGGAAATCCCCTCTTTCTCTTTGATGAAGCCGGGATCCGGTCATGCCGGATTGTAGTAGGCGCGATGGAGACAGAGGGTTTCCTCCAGGTCATGCGGTATTATTCGGACGAAGGGTGCATCGTCATCGTCGGCGACCGGAAGGAGATCCAGCTTCAGGCCGTGGAGCAGGGCGCAAGGTGTCTCATCGTGACAGGGGGTTTTCTCCCGGATGAGGCCATCCTTGAGGCGGCCCGCAGGAAAAAGGTCAGCGTCGTCTCTGCCCCGTACGATACCGCCACGACCGTGAGGCTCTGCCACCTGAGCACATCGGCCCGTGAGGTCTATTCCACGGACTTCTACTCTGTCTCGCCCTTCCATCTCCTCGCGGACGTCAAGGCGCGGATGCTGGACTCAGGCCTCCGGGGTTGTCCTGTGGTAGGCGATCAGGGGAGGTTGAATGGCATCCTGACCCGGCGGGACCTCTTAAAGGAATATCGCAAGCAAGTTATCCTGGTAGACCACAATGAGGCCAGTCAGGCCGTGCCCGGCATTGAGGAGGCCGAGGTGATGGAGGTCTTTGATCATCACCGGATCGGCAGTTTTCAGACGCTTCATCCGATCCTCTTTGTCGTGGAGCCGGTCGGGTGTACGAATACCCTGATCACAGAGCTTTACCAGAAATATAATATAGAGCCGGAGCCCCCCTATGCAGGGCTGATGCTCTCTGCCATCCTGTCGGATACCGTGATCCTGAGGTCTCCGACCACCACGGACCGTGACCGGAAGGCCGCGGCCTATCTCGCTGAGATCGCCGGCCTGGAGATCCGGCAGATGGGCGAGGAGATCTTTAATGCCAGCTCAGACCTGCTGAAGAAGGCCCCTGAGGAGATCATCAGGACCGATTACAAGATGTATGAAGTCAAAAATCACAGGATCGGGATCGGGCAGATCGAGGTCATTGAGATGCTGACATTTGAGAAACTCAGGGGGCCCCTGCTGGATGCCCTCCGGCAGATAGCTTATAACGACCGGCTGACCCTCGCCTGTCTCCTCGTGTCGGACATTATCTATGAGAACAGCCTTCTCCTCTTCACAGGCGATTCCGCTGTCATCACCCGGATGGGCTACCCCCTCCTCTCTCCGGACCTTGCCGAACTGAAGGGGGTCCTCTCCCGGAAAAAACAGCTTGTCCCCAGGCTCTTAAGCGCCCTGTAAAAAAATACTTGACATCCCATAAAATTGGGAATAAAATCCCAAATATGAAACGGAACCTTCATCAGGCCATATCCGCCGCAGTCCTGCAGTTGCTGAGGCCGTTAATGCGAATCCTCCTCCGGAACGGGATCCCCTACGGGACCTTTGCAGACCTTGCAAAACGGGTCTACGTCAGGGTGGCCATGGAGGAGTTCGGGCTTCCGGACAGGAAGCAGTCTGTCTCCCGCGTCTCCATCATCACGGGACTGACGCGAAAAGAGGTCAGCCGTATCAACAGCCTTCCTGAGATGGAAGACAGCGGGACCGTAGAACGGTATAACCGTGCGGCGCGGGTCATCAGCGGCTGGGTGCGCGATAAGAAGTTCACTGACAGCAGTGGTAAACCTGCCGATCTCCTGTTAGAGGGGAAGGGGGCGACCTTCAATGAATTAGTCAGGCTGTTCAGCGGGGATGTGCCTGCGCGTGCTATATTGGACGAGCTGGAACGTGTTGGGCTTGTCAAACCCCTGTCTAACGGCCGTATCCGGCTGCTCTCCCATGCCTATATCCCGTCCTCAGAGGAGGTGGACAAGCTGGGCATTTTAGGTACAGATGTAAAGGACCTGATCACGACCATAGATTACAACCTGAACTGCGAGGCCGGCAGCGGTCTCCTTCAACGGAAGGTCTCTTATGATAATCTCCCGGAAGAGGTCCTGCCAGAGCTGCGCAAGCTGGCAGCGAAGCGCGGGCAATCCCTGTTAGAGGCGATGGACAAATGGCTTTCCATGTATGACCGCGATGTCAACAAGTCTGTCCGCGGGAGCGGGAGAAGGCGCGCTGGCATCGGCATCTACTACTTTGAAGAGGAGTTACAAGAGGGAGGAGAAAAGAGATGAAGAAAGGGATGATCTATAACATCTGGCTTGTAGGAGCCACTATGTTCGCCCTTGTCGCCTGTGGAACCGGGGACCCCGGAGGCCTTGCCGGCGGCGGGATCGGCGGCACCGGGATCAGCGTTGGAAAGATTACCGCCTTTGGGAGTGTTTTTGTGAATGGCGTCGAGTTTGAAACGTCGGACGCAACGATCACTACGGATGGGAAAACAGCTATTCAGGACGATTTAGAGATCGGGATGATCGTTGCTGTGGAGGGGACATTTAATGTTGATGGGGTTCGTGGGACTGCCAAGAGTATTAAATTTAAGGACAACCTTGAAGGGCCTGTAGGAAGTGTAGATACGGGTGCCGCCCAGACATTGACCGTACTTGGTCAGACAGTGAAAGTAGATTCCTCGACAGACATCTATGATGTGAGTGGGAATAGTTCTGATATCAAGGGCGTCAGGTATACCCTTTCCAGTATAGATATCAATTCAGGGGATATTGTAGAGGTGAGCGGCTTTGTAGATTCAACAGGGGTCATTCATGCCACATATATCAAGGTTAAAGAATCATCAGGCGAGGGAGAGATAGAAATTAAAGGGACGATCAGTAATCTGCATGTAAATTTCAAGACCTTCAATATAGGTGCTCTGGTTGTTGACTACAACGGTGATGTCCAGATTGAAGTGCCCAATGGTCTTCTTAGCAATGATCAATTTGTCGAGGTCAAGGGGACGTCAGTCGTTGATAATGCCGGTGTACTAACACTGACCGCCAGCAAGATAGAGGCCGAGGATGAGATCTTCAGCATCGCCGGAAGGACAGAAGGGGGGAAGGTGGAGGTGGAGGGGGTTGTGACCAGTGTGACCAACCGTGATTTAGAGAAGAAGTTTGAGATCAACAATGGTCAGCAGGTTCAGATTACCGATAACACGAAAATCAAGAAGAACGATTCTGTGGGTTCTGTGATAGACATTACCCTTGGCGCCAGGCTGAAGGTGGAGGGGACTTTAGACGCCAATGGTGTCCTCATCGCCAAAGAGATATCCATAGAATCCGAAGACGGCAGCGGTTCGCCTGATGATGGATCGGGGGAGAGTGGACACTAAGCATGACCGGGCACATCTTGATCACAGGGATCGGCGGACCAGCCGGGAGGAGCGCCGTCACCTATTTCCGGAGAAACGGGGTCCCGGTCATCGGGACAGACATCCGGGAGGTTGAGACCCCTGTAGAGTCCTTTTATGTCATCCCGCCGGCCGGGGATCCCCTGTTTGCCGCAACCCTGCTCGGGATCATCAAAAAGGAGAGGCCCTCTCTCCTGATCCCAACAGTGTCAGAAGAGCTCCCTATCATCTCGAGACTTAAGAGGCCCATCGAAGGGGAGGGCTGCACGGTTCTCATATCGCCTCCGGCGGCTGTAGATATTGCCAATGACAAATTAAAGACCGCCATGATTATGGCGGGTCATGGCATCCCTGTCCCCGTATCCTTTGACGAGAAGACCTCAAGGGAGTTTATTGCTAAGGAACTAAGCTTCCCTCTCCTCTCGAAGCCCCGCGTCGGCCGGGGCGGCCGGGGTGTCGCCATCTATCGAAATCTTGAGGAACTTTTCAAGGAGACCAGGACAGGTCTTATCTTTCAGGAATTTATTCCAGGTGAGGAATTTGATGTGAATCTCTTTATAGGCCGGAGGGGCGAGACGGTTGACGGGGTCGTCCTCGAAAAGACCCTCCTTAAAGAAGGGATTATCGGCAATGCGGTCGCTGTGGAAAGGGTTGAGAGGGAGGATCTGGTTCAATTGGGGGCAAAGGCCGCCCATGTCCTGGCCATGGAAGGCCCCTTAGATATAGATATCCGCTTGAGATGGGATGGGACGCCGGTACTCTTAGAGATCAATGCAAGGCTTGGGGGAAATGTCCTCTCGGCAGAGGAGATATTGGAGGGCCTGTTCGTGACGTGGGAGAAGAAGGAAAGGATAGATGTACATCTATAGAACAATCATCATCGCCTTATCCTTGTTCTTCGTGATGGGGATGACCCCGCTTGCGGCAGAAGACAGGAAGGGTTTGCAGATCAAAGGATGGATCGGGGGATGGGAACCTGATTATACCCGGAAGGGTTATGAGACGATGTTCTTTTATGACGGACTGAACAGATTAGACCTCTATGCCGGTTACAGTTATTCTGATCAGGTCTACTATAACCGGAAAAAGATCTATGCCAGCGGCTATTACTTTTACCGCCCTGATTCCTACCTGAAGCTCTATCTGGCCCAAAAGGATTATGACTACCCTGTAGACCCTTCAGTACAGAAGCCTAACCCTGACTCAAACTCCTACGATAAGGTCCCGGCAGCCGAGCTGGAGGTATCCCACTGGTTCGTGAAATCACTGCGGGGGACGCTGGCCTATGAATACTTCAAACCCAGCTTTTTTTATGATAAAGATACAACGGCAGAAAATCAGAAGATCAGCGCTGAGGTCTACTATCTCCTCCCGGTTGACTTTCTAAAGGCCAAGGTGATCTATGCCAATCTGAGAGATCCGGACCCGAATACCACCGAGATCAAGGGGCGGGATAACCTGAAGACCTCGTCCGGCACCGCAACAACAACGGACATCAGGTATCAGACCTCTTCTCTCCTTGGCGGCGCCGTAGAGTTTGAACGGGATCAGTGGAGCGCTGAATTAAAGTACCTCCCCAACAGAGACCTGGATAACAGCTATAAATATTCATTCCTCACCGGTGTCGGGTATGAGTTGAATCCGCGTCTGTCAACCCGGCTGGATTATGTCTATGATAAGTATTCTGCAATCAGCAATTTTGCCGGCGAGACGGCTAAGGTCTATAGGATGTCTGCCCTGTATGAGTTAAACGAGAGGGTAGACCTTGGTGTCGGTTATAAGCATATCCATATCCCCCGGGGGAATGAGAATACAGGATTCTTGTCCCTGTCTTATAAAACCGGACTGGTGTTCTGATGTTCCCCCTCCTGTTGACAGTCTTCTTAGCCCAGGCGACCTATATTGACCTCTCTCAGGATGGGCAAAGACTCCTGAATGAGGGGAAATATGTTCCTGCACTGAAGGTCCTGGCCGAGGTCTATGTCAGAGACAAGAGATTTCCGGAGGCCATTGATAAATACGAGCAGATCATCGGGATAAACCCAAAGGATATCACGGCACGGGGTCACCTGGCAGAGCTCTACTCCTGGACCGGGAATTATGATAAATCGATCGTCCTCTACAAGGATGCCCTTCACATAGACCCACAGAATGCGGGCCTGAAGACGGGCCTGGCAAAGGTCTTACGCTGGTCTCAGAGATATGATGAGGCAGAGGCGCTCTACAGAGATGTCCTTCAGACAGATCCCAATAACCATGAGGCGTTAAGCGGACTTGCAAAGACCTATGCCATGATGGGGGACCTCGCCTCTGCCGTCGGCACCCTCGACAATGCCATAAGACTATACCCTGACGATCCGGAACTTTACAAGGAAAAGGGGACGGTGCTTGCCTGGCAGAAGAATTTTAAAAAGGCTATCGAGGTTCTGCAAAAGGGGATAGCGGTCTCCCCGGCATATGCTGAGACATACAGGGTCATGGGGGATGTCTACTCCTGGATGAAGGACTATCAGCGATCCATAGAGTCCTACAAGAAGGCAGCCTTCCTAGAGCCCAATAATGTGGAAAACCATATCCTGCTGGCCAGGGTATACCGGACCATGGGGAAGGATGGGCCGGCAGAGACGGCCGTAAAGGCGGCCCTGAGGATCAATCCCTCTGATCCCCAGGCACTCAATCTCCTCCATGAGATCCGGGGGCATGATGGGTATAACCTCATCGAAAAGGCAGGGGATGCCCTTCATGTACTGGTCTACCTCTTTACCCTTGTCGTCGTATTCCTCGGCTACAAAAACAAGAAGAGGATGTTGAGAAGGAGGCACGGGGCGTACACCTATTTCTCCAATCTTCTCCTGCCTGCCCTGATCGTCATTACCTCTGTCTCATACCTGAGCAAGGGGGTATTCTCGCAGTGGGTGGATGCCAGTCTGATTGAGGATGTTGCAGAGGCCTTATTGTTCTTCTCGCTCGGGACCGCATTCCTCTCCCTCTTATGGATTGAACATCGCTCCAAAGAGTTTGCAGAGCCAGTCCTCCTTGCCGTAGGGGCCCACCCTGACGACATCGAGCTGGGCTGTGGAGGGATACTGATGAAGGCCAGGGATACGGGGGCGAAGGTCTATGGATTGACCCTGACCCAGGGGGAGAAGGGGACGATGGCGGGCAGGAACGGGAAGAGAACGGAGGAGCTGATCCGGGCGGCAAAGTTCATGGAGCTCGACGGCTTTTGGGTCATGGACCTTCAGGATACGGGACTCAGGGATGACATACCGAGGATGAAGGACATCATTGAGGAGAAGATCAGAGAGACCAGGGCGACCATGGTCCTGACCCATACGGGGATGGATATCCATAGCGATCATCAGGCGGTCTTTGAGGCCACGAAGGAGGCTGCAAGGGATGCCTCGATCCTGACCTATGAGGATGTCAGCACACCGAAAGAGTTTGTCCCCAATTATTATGTGGACATTACGGGATACATTGAGGACAAGATGCGGCTCATTACCTTTCACAAGACCCAGGAGGAGAAGACCTACATGGATCCGGAGGTGATCAAGGGGCGGGCCGCCCACCGCGGTCTTCAATGCGGGGCCTCTTATGCAGAGGCATTCAGGGTCTATAAATTATTGAGATGATATCTGCAGCCATCCTCACCCTGTTTCATTCCTTTGGACTGATCGTCTTTTTTTTAGGGGCGCAGGGATTCATCTTTTTCCCCCTGACCATCCTATACGAGATATGGAAGCAGAGGGCCCTGCGGAGGATCAAGCCCTTTGACGGAAAGGTCAGCATCCTCATCCCGGCCTACAATGAGGAGAAGACCATCCGGGAGACCCTCTTAACCCTCCTCGCCTCTGACTACCCAGACATCGAGGTCATCGTCATCAACGATGGCTCTACGGACGGTACAGAGGAGGCGATTAAAGATTTTATTGGTGAGGGGATTATCTACATCAAAAGACCCAATGGAGGAAAGGCCGGCGCCCTGAACAGGGGTATCGAGGCGGCGAAGGGGGAGGTCATCCTGTTTACGGATGCCGACAGCCTGTTTCTCCCGAACACGGTGAGTCAGATGCTGAGATGGTTCGGCGACCCGTCTATTGACGCCGTATGCGGTAATGACACCCCCCTTGATCCTGAGACCCCTGTCCAGAAATTCCTGACGATCACAACCCATATAGGCACAGGGTTTGTCCGGAGGGCACTGTCGGTCATCGGATGTCTCCCCATCATCACCGGGAATCTTGGCGCGATAAGGACCTCTGTCCTGCGGGAGATCGGGGGCTTCCGGGAGACATGGGGAGAGGACCTTGAGATCACCTTCAGACTCCACAAGAATCGGAGAAGGATTATCTTTGACCCTGATCCGAAGGTCATTGCCGAATGTCCCGGGGATATAGCCTCTCTCTGGAAACAGCGAATCCGGTGGATGCGGAGTTACATCAAGATCGCCTCCCTTCACCGGGACCTCTTTTTCAATTACCCATGGAGGCCGTTCTCTTTTTACCTGCCCATAAACTTTTTCAACATGGCTGTCATCCCCCTTTTCCAGATGGTCCTGATGGCCCTCATTCCATGGGCCTTTGCCACAAGGCATCTCTATTTCACCAGTGCCATAGAGCTCATGACCTATCTTGGGCTGATATTCTTCGTCTGTATCGCTGTATACAGCATCCTTTTGGATAAGGCATTCTACGATTTTGTCTATCTCCCTTACGGTCTCCTCCTCATCCTCCCCTTCTCTTATTTCTATAATGCAGTAGCCGTCTATTCCTGGTGGAAGGAATATGCAAAGGCAGAGGAAAGGTGGGAGAAGATCGAGAGGAGAGGGTTCGCCGCCGTCAGAAAGAGGGGATGGGGTATGGCCGTCGTCGGGCTTCTGTTTGTCCTGGTCTCATCTGCCACGGCCTACTATTATCTTTCCTACCTGAAGGAAAAACCTCTCAGGGTCGCATCCGTCGGATCACATCTTACTACGGGGGCGAGGCCGGCACCTCATATCGCCCTGTCCACCCATTTTGATGCCTGGGATGACTGGAGGGATGCCCTGCGGAATGTCATGAACAGGCCCATGATTGACAAGGTCAGGATTGTTGGGGTGGGGGCGGGAAGGACAGAGTGGACCTATTTTAAATGGGAGGGGCATCAGGAGAGGTGGTCCAATCATCAGAAGGGGGCAAAGGAAGACATGCTCCTCACGGTTGCAAAGACCTTTCAAAAGTCAGGGTTTAAAGTCGCCGCCATTATTGACCCCTATGCCCCGAACCTGATAAAGGATCACCCTGAGATGGCGGCCACCCGGTTTGACGGGGAAAAGAGCCCGGATCAGATCAGCTTCATCGAGATGGTAGAGGGGCGCTATGGCAGGTCCCTCTTAGAGATGATCGGGTATGTGAGCAGGAACTATCCTGTCGATATCATCAACCTGACAGAGTTAGCCTATTATTCCTACTCATTCAACGACGACGACCTCAGGTCCTACGAGGCTTTCTCCGGGAGAAAGGGGTGGCCGCGGAACTGGGGGGGCAAAATAGACAGGGAGGACCCAACAATCTGGGAGTGGCGCTCAACCCTCATGGAGCGTTATATCATGCAGGCGGCGGATATTGTCCATCGGGATGGAAAAGAACTCTATGTTGATGTCCCTGTTTCGTGGAAGGATTTCTCTCGTAACGGCCAGGAATCAGGCCTTGATTACAGACGCATCCTCAAACATGCGGACAAGATCATCGTCTGGAACTATTTCTACCTCGAAGAGGCGTCGCCCTCCGTATCAGAGACCCTTTCCCGATACCTGACTGAAAATTTTCCGGTGGACTCCTTCTATGTCTCCATCGGGCTCTGGGGAAAGAAAGAGCACATAGATCCTGCGGCCTTCTCAGCGGCCCTTGCCTACACCCTGAAAGGGGGGACACCCTTTATCTGGATCACCCCGGATGCCCTGGTCACAGACAAACACTGGGAGCGCCTGGTGCCTTATCTTGAAGAGGGGAGGCGGTAATCCCCTCTTCTGTAATCCTGCCGTTACTGTTTACGATGATTTAATTGACAGGGAAATCTCGTCCTGTTACTCTAACCTCAGAACCCCCGAACCGCCATTTACAGGTAGACTATGAGAATACTATATAAACTTCTCCTCAGCTTCTTTGCGATTGTTCTTATTATCGGCATCACCAGCTTTATCGCGGTTCGTGCGAGCCATCGGGCGATCAGAGAAGAAATCGGGGAAACAGTTGTATCCATGACCGTCCAACTCGTGAGAGAAATAGACAAGAGGATTTTTGGGAGGATTGAGCAGTTTCAGGAATTTATCGTGAGCAAATATCTGCGGGATATGGTGGCCCGATCAAACATGGATTTTGAGAAGATGGATAACGTACAAGGCTTCATTGATGAGAAAGACCATGAGTGGACCTCTGTGCCTCGCGGGGCAATCACACCTTTTATGCAGAAACTGCTTGAGAATGACCTGTCGGATATGCTTAGAAAAAAAATAGAATTCTACAACGATGAGTATAATTACAAGGTGTATGGAGAGGTGTTTGTAACCAATAAATTCGGCGCCAATGTTGCTCAGACAGGAAAGACCAGCGATTACAGGCAGGATGATGAGGAGTGGTGGCAGTCGGCAAAAAAAGATAATTTCTATATGAAGGATGTTGCCTATGATGAAAGCGCCGATAAAGATCGTTTTAAATATAGAAGACACGTTCCAGTATATGCAACAATCTGCAGTCTCCGGAAAATACAGGGATGTCAAATTTATATTAACGACTAAGCAAGGGAAAAATATTTACTCATCAAGAGGGGGGCAATTTTTAGGAGACTTTTCGAAGGATGATTTTTTTACCGCGGCGAAGGGTGACATGGGTTTTTTTGCTATGTCTGGAGGAAAATCAGACCAGAATGGTGACCTGGTCGCCTATGCACGTTCAAAGGGCTTTGGCTGGATATTATTCAGCGAATACAAGTCAGATGAGCTATTTATGCCGCTCAATAGATTAAATAAGAGGCTATCCGCTTTAGCTATAGGGATATTTTTCTTATCGCTGATCCTCAGCTATTTAATTGCAAAGACCATATCAAGGCCTATCGAAAGATTGAAAATTGCGGCACATGATATAGGTGACGGGAAGCTCGAAACAAAGATTGATATTCATACGAAGGATGAAATCGGTGAACTGGTCTCTGTCCTTGGCTGGATGACCGATGAATTGAAACATCTCGCTACCATCGACCGCTTAACGCAGACGGCCAACAGGGTAAAATTTGAAGAGATTATATCCATGGAGATGGATAGGGCCAGGAGATACGGGCGCCTTTTATCCATTTCATTCTTTGACATCGATTACTTCAAAAAAATAAACGATACCTATGGCCACAGTGCCGGAGACCATGTCTTAAAGACGATGGCAGACATCGTTAAAAAGAATATCAGGAAGACAAGTTATCTCTTCAGATGGGGCGGTGAAGAATTTATTATTGTTGTCCCCGAGGCGGATGTCAATGGTGCAGGCATACTGGCGGAGCGTATACGAAAGGCGATAGAAGACTACAGGTTTGAAGGGGTGGGGACCGTAACGGTAAGTTTTGGCATCACCCAGTTTAAAGATGAGGACACGGCCGATTCGCTCTTAAAGAGGGCGGATGCCGCTGTATATCGAGCGAAGGCAAACGGAAGAAACCGCATTGAGATCATCTGACCTTAGACCACCCAATTATAATCCCTTCTGAAATTCCAACATCGAAAAATTAAATTATCATCCGCACCTTCACGCCCTCGTCCCTGCCGGCATTATGAAGGATGGACTATTCTACGAACAGAGAAACATATCAACCTCAGTGATAGCAGAGATATTCAGGGCGAGGCTCCTAACCATACTACTGGGGCAAGGGTAATCACACAGGAACTTATAGATATGCTCCTGTCATGGAATCATAATTCTGGTTTCAATGTCCATACGAAGGGAGTGATAGATGGCGCTGATGGAGATGCCATTGAGAATATTACAAGATATATGAGCAGGGCTGCCATTTCACACCCCATTTCCCTATGAAAGTCTCGTGTATTATTATGGTGTCTATAGCAGTTCGCATCGAGGGAAAGAGAGGAGAGAAAACAGGGGTGATCAGAGTATCGAGATACAAGAGACAAAAGGCACTGGCAAAGCAAGTTCCACATGGGCTCGTTTGATCCATCGTATCTTTGAAGTCAACCCGCTACGATGTATAAAATGCGGGGGCAATATGCGGGGCATTGCTTGCATTGAGCGAAGCGAAAACATTGCATTTATTACAGATTACCAGAGCACAAAAAGTATACTCAAGCATATTGGGGAGGAGACCATCAGTTTTCGCTTCGCTCAATGCAAGCACTGCCCTCCTCCATTAAGAGTGAAAACCCCAACAACCAATATACCGGATACCGCTTTTTGGGATTCCATCCCCCCTGTGGAGTCTTACTCCCACAGCTTGTTCTGAACTTGTTTCAGGAATACCGGGTATGCCAATTGAAAAATCCCAAAAAGTCCTGCCCGACCAGTGTGCCCAAAAACAGAGGAATCACCCTAAAAATCTCCTTGACGCCGTAGATTTTGGAGAGTAGTATGAGGCTCAATTTTTTGATTTTCCTATTAAAAACCACTACTGTTAGAAAGGAGCATCAACATGCCACTCTACATGGATATCCACAAACATGTGCCCGGCTTGACTGCGAAAGCTGTTGCGGGTGCCCACGCCAAGGATCTTGAGGTTCAGAAGAAGCATGGCGTGAATTACATCAAATATTGGTTCGATGAAGGCACTGGGAAGGTCTTCTGCCTGTGCAAGGCCCCCAGCAAGGAAGCAGCGGCAGCAGTTCATCGTGAGGCGCATGGTCTCGTCGCAGATGAGATCATTGAAGTCAAAGAAGGCGCGTAGCGGTCATTGACAAATCCGTTGCTGCACGCTTCAGGTGTTGTGTCAAGCGAGACCGAGAACGGTGATTTTGAGAAGGTGAAAGGGGACATTCCCCATATTCTTTATTTCTTAGGCCGTCCTGCCTTTTTGGGCAAAATATGGGTCCTAAAATATTCTCCAGTCTCTTTATAAATTCCTCTGCTCCAAGGGGTCTGCCTGATATGGAGTTAAGGAATACAAAATTAATGGAATTCATAGATGTATTTCAGCATAAAGCCTGATTCAAAGAAACAACTCACCCGATGATATTGGCATTCTCTATGCCTTTGTGCAGTTGATACTTGATAGTGCCCTGTTTCATGTGCGCCTTTCCTGACAGAGCATCAATTCATATGGCTAACAGAAGGCTTCTCTGGGCTTTGAGCCGTTGTGCCTATGAGACGGTCAAGGAGATGATGCAGGCAGTCATTGCTGCCACTATAAAACAAACAGATTCCTTAACTTATTGTCTACCTCACATTGCATTTGAGGAGACAATGCCCCCAGCTCACGCTGGATCAGTGATGTTGTAATAGTCAGCAAGCGATGCAGGCGTAAAGTTGATGATACCCGTAAGCCAGTTGATACGAAATCAGACCGTGATGAGTCTAACACCAAATCTGTTTCCAGTAAATCTATTGGTATTTGACTGCTTATAAAGGCCAAGACTACATGACGATGTGGGCCGATTGAGTTTGTCAGGCAAATTGCAGGTCTTACTTTTGTTGCAGAAAAATCATCAAATGGAAAAGGCACAAGTACTACCTTACCCTTGATCACTAAACGGCCTCCCGTCGGCAGGAGCATAAATGTCCTCTTTGGAATTTTTCAGAAAATCAAAGGCAGGGTTAGCGCTTGCGGTCCGCAGCCACTCTTTTTCATCAATGTCAACTTCTTCAGGTAATAGTATAATAACGCGAACACGGGCTGGACCAATAATAGGTAATGGTTCATCCAGAATAAGCTGATGTCTCGCATCAATTGTTGCTGTAATCTCGATAGCCTTTTCTATAATATCCATACCGGACACCTCCTCATAACTTGGACAGCAATTTCACCCGAAAATTCCCTTTAGCCCGATAAATCGGGCAACTATAATCTTGTCTTGCAGCGTTGGCATTATCTATGTGTAGTTGCCCAATTCATTGGGTTTTGAGCAACCGGATTTTCATCATCCTTTGTGAGCCTGCGGCTCATAGGGGCTCACCTGAATTTACATATGAAGCACACAACATTTATATAGGATAAAAATTTGTTTCATTGTAAGTTACAATAACAGGATGAAATTTTTCTGTCAATTGAGATTTTACTTAATTCCGCGGCAAAAAATAATAGTGACAGATCTATTGTGCGGCCGGGCAACCCATTGTAACGACCGGCATCCTCGTCGTACGCCTGCTGATCTGATCCAAAAGGTCCGTGAGGTCCCTGATCATCCGTAAGCCGGTATTGCATCAGTTGCGCAAGGATGTGCTTAAGGCAGATAAACTCCGATAGGCGGGACAGGGATGTCCCGCCTATCGCCTAAGCCGGTATCTTGGCCGCTATTTTCTGTTTGACAATAACAGGGAAAATCTTTAAAATTTGACTAGTTACAATAAGAATCGGAGTAGAGAACCCTATGAGAGAATTCAGCAGGATAAAAAGGCTTCCGCCCTATGTCTTCAGCATCGTGACCTCTATGAAGATAGAGGCAAGGCGGCGGGGGGAGGACATTATTGACCTTGGGATGGGGAATCCTGATCTGGCGAGTCCTCCCCACGTCGTGGACAAACTGACAGAGGCGGCAAGGAATCCGAAGAACCACAGGTATTCGGCATCCAAAGGGATCACAAAGCTCAGGGTTGCAATCGTGGACTGGTATAAGCGAAGGTACAATGTAGACCTGGATCCTGAGACAGAGGCCGTGGTCACCATCGGGGCCAAGGAAGGGTTGTCCCACCTGGCGTTAGCCACGATCAACCCGGGGGACGTCGTGATGGCCCCTAATCCCACGTATCCCATACACCCCTATAGCGTGATTATTGTGGGCGGCGAGATCAAGAGCATCCCCCTCCGGGAGGACAGCGACTTCTTTGAGGACATGTGCAAGGCCTACAAGGAAATGCGGCCAAGGCCAAAGATGCTGATCATCTCCTTTCCGCACAATCCCACGACTGCGGTTGTGGACATCGGTTTTTTTAAGAGGGTGGTTGATTTTGCCCAGGATAATGACATGATGGTCATCCATGACCTCTCCTATGCAGACCTTGTCTTTGACGGCTATAAAGCCCCCAGCTTTTTGCAGGTCCCGGGGGCACAGGATGTCGGGGTGGAGTTCTTCTCTGTATCCAAGAGTTATAATATGCCCGGCTGGAGGGTCGGTTTCTGTGTCGGAAACAGGGAGATGGTGGGCGCCCTTACAAAGATCAAGAGCTATCTCGATTACGGGGTATTTCAACCTATACAGATTGCAGCCATCCTTGCCCTGAATGGTCCGCAGGATTGTGTTAAGGCGACCGTGGACACTTACCGGCGGCGCCGGGATGTCCTGGTGAACGGATTAGAGCGGATCGGATGGTCTGTCAAGAAGCCCCTTGGAACGATGTTTGTCTGGGCGAAGATACCTGAGGCCTTCAGGAGTGCCGGATCTCTTGAGTTCTCAAAGCTCCTCCTCACAGAGGGGAAGGTGGCGGTGTCTCCTGGTGTCGGGTTTGGTGAATATGGGGATGATCATGTCCGGTTTGCGCTGGTGGAGAATGAGCCCCGTATCCGACAGGCCGTGCAGGGGATCAAGAAGGTGCTGAATAAGTAGGGAGTTGGGAAATTAGGAAATTAGGAAATTAGAAAATTGGGGAATAGGAACAGTTAGAGGGATTTTCGAGTGAAAAATAAGATCGGCATTGGACTCATTGGTCTCGGTACTGTTGGCTCAGGGGTGGCAGAGATTCTCTGCAGGAACAGAGATCTCATCAAGAGAAGGTTAGGCGTTCCTCTGGAGATAACAAAAATAGTAGAAAGAGATCTGAAGAGGCCTTTGCCGCCGGGAATATCTCGAGAGGTTATAACGACAGATATAAAAGAGATTGTTGGAAATCCTGATGTGGATATTGTCGTTGAAGTGATAGGGGGATTTGAACCGGCAAAGGGCTTTATCCTGAGCGCTATTGAAAATGGGA
>JACROQ010000156.1 GCA_016214375.1 Nitrospirota bacterium
ATGCCCAAAATCGGGAAAAAACGGGGTGTGTATCCTGTTCATGAGCAACAGGGCACAAAACACCGAGAAAATGCCCGGCCTCCAAGTGACGTTTCATGTCCGGGAATAAGGAAAACATGAGTTTATACACAGACTCTAATTCGGGTTACAGGGCCCTCTGTGCCACGAGGCTGGCCTTGTATGTCCCCTTCGCATCCTGCCCTTCATGGTAGAAGAGGACACGGAGGCCGGAAAAGAGGCGGAGGAGTTCGTTATGCTCGAGGCAATACTCGCGGTGTTGCGGGTGGCCGGTCCTGATATGCTGATCAATCAGAAAGGTCTCGTATAAGAGGACGCCGCCAGGTTTAAGCGCCTCTTTCATGTAAGGAATCAGGCTCCTCTGTAGGTAGTAAAAACATATGACGACATCATAGGCTGACTTTTCAATCCGGCAGGAATCCAGGTCTTCCAGATCTGCCTGCCTCGCATCCACGTGAACACCCAGTCTCTTTGCTTCAGTCAGGCAGGCATGGATGGCATCCTCATCCCTCTCAAGGCCGGCCACTTCAAAACCATGAGAGGCCAGGAACAACGCATTCCTCCCCTTCCCCATAGCCACATCGAGGGCCTTCCCCTTAGGGAGCAGGGGGAGATACTCCACCAGTAAGTGCGCTGGTTCTTGGTAGGAAGACATGGAGTTATTATAAGCAACTCTGCCCTCCGGGACAATGTGAAAAATAGGGGAGCGTCCCTATTTTAATTTCAAGAGCCTTCCTTCGATGCGCACCCATGGATCGCGGGCTACAGGCGGTTCCATGTGAAACCATGACCTGTATGCCTGCGCCACTTCGTCCGCCTGATCCTGCAGGATGCCCGACAGGACTACCCTGCCACCGGGGTGCAGAAGGCCGGCAAAGCGGGGCGCCAGGGCGATCAGGGGACGGGCCAGGATATTCGCCACGATGACATCTGCCTGCAACCCGCCGGGGGATTCGGGCGGCAGGATGGACACAGTGGCGTCAACGTCATTTCTCCGGACATTCTCCTGCGCCGTCACGAGCGCCTGCGGATCATCATCCACGGCCCACACATGCCTTGCCCCCAACTTTGCCGCGGCGATGGCAAGAATGCCGGAGCCGCACCCATAGTCAATGACATCCAGGCCTTCGAGATCCGCCCCCTCTATCCATTCAAGACAGAGGGCTGTGGTCGGGTGAGTCCCTGTACCGAATGCCTGTCCTGGGTTCATCACGATGTTCACGGCATGCGGGTCAGGAAAATCGTAACCCTCAGGACAGACCCAGAGCCGTTTGCCGAACGGCATGGGACGGAAGTAATCCATCCAGGCGAGGGCCCAGGCACGGTCTTCAAGAGATTCCACCTCAAGGCCGGGTAAGAAATCTACCTTCAGCGCAGACATTAAATGTCGCCTCACTATTTCAATGTCAAGGCCGGCATCAAAGAGTCCTGTGATGCGGACCCAGGGGAATAATCCCCCCTTTCCTCCCTTTAGGAAAGGGAAGGACTCTTCTATGGGAAAGGGGTCGTTTCCAGGATTTAAAAGACGGGACCCTTCTATGAAAAGGGGTTTGCCGTCAGGATGCATCAGCGTAATCGCCAGCGCACCGGCCTCTGTCAATGCCTCCTCGACCCTCTCCAGATTATCAGGGTCTGAGATAAGAGAAATCTGCAACCATGCCATCGAAACCTATTCTCTGAGGCATTCGAGAAATAGCCCATTTAGCCAGTGGTGTCATTCTGACCCTGAACGAAGTGAAGGGGAAGAATCTGATAAATCATGACGTGATCAGACCCTTCGCTCTGCTCAGGGTGACAATGACAAGATGGGCTCTTTCTCGAATACCCTATTCTCCCTCTTGATATTTTTGTCTGTTTCAGGTTATAGTAGAAAACTTATAAAAAAGGAAGGGAAATATTCAGTGAACAGGACCGTACTCTACTCAAGACATGAATTCCTGAATGCCCAGTTTGTAAAATTTGCAGGATGGGAGATGCCTATATCCTACGCCGGTGTGCTTGAAGAACATAAGGCCGTAAGGACGGCGGCAGGGCTCTTTGATGTCTCCCATATGGGCAGATTCCAGGTAAACGGTCAGGGCGCCAAGGCCCTTCTGCAGTATCTCTCTACGGCAGACATCTCAGGAGTTCGTCCGAATCATGCATGCTATACCCTGTTTTGCAACCCACAGGGCGGGGTCATCGATGACCTTATTATCTATAAGCTTGAACGGCTTTCATACCTGGTATGCGTGAACGCCGCAAACCGGGAGAAGTGCCTGAACTGGATCAAGACCCACTCCGGTAAGTTTTCCGGTGTCAACATAGAAGATATCAGTGAGACCATCGCACAGATCGCCATCCAGGGGCCTAAGTCCTTAGAGATCCTTCAGGGGCTTACCGATGTTGATCTCTCTTCGGTCAAACTAAAAAACTTCGTTTCAGCCCGGTTGGGAGGCATGGATTCCTACATCGCGCGGACAGGGTTTACAGG
>JACROQ010000161.1 GCA_016214375.1 Nitrospirota bacterium
GGTTGTGCCCATGATGGGAATACCCATCATAGACCTGATGGCAAAGGTCTCGGCGATCTCTCTTGGAAAGAGGGGGCTATTCATGACGTCATCGATAATCACTGCCTCCCCCCTTAAGATTTGCTCCACAATCGGCATATCTCGGGTAAGCCTTTGCCTCATAAGGAATGGTCTCAACTCCGGCGGGACAACCCCGGAAACATGTGCCGGCAAAAAGCCATCCAGTTCCCTCTCCCACAGGAAGATGACGCACCTCTCTGCATCGACTACCGTGGAAACACCCTCTGCCACCCTTTTGAACATCACATCCTTATCAAAGATTGACCTGATCGCCTCTGCCGTGTCGAGGAGCGCCTTATTGACCTCCACCTCCTCCTCCAACCTCTCCATCATCTCCTTCCGCTCAGTGATATCGCGAAACAAACCGAGTATCAGCTGCCTGCCATCGATGGTCATGGGTGACGACGCGGTGATGGCTACCGGGACAACCCTCCCATCCTTTCTGATCACCTCTCCTTCATAATCCGCAAGAGGTCCTTTTTGGACATGCTCCTCAAACCTGCGGCGGTATTCTTCCGCCTTAGCAGGCGGATGCAACTCACTCTGGTGCATACCAATGATCTCTTCACGCCTCCGGTCCAATAGTATTTCCGCCTTTTTGTTGGTATCGACAATGTGTCCAGTCTCCGCGTCTGCCAGGAAGACGGCATCGTGCAGGTTATCGAAAAGGTGGTGATACCTCTTTTCCTAGGCCCGAATCTCCTCCTCTGCCCTCTTCCGGTCTGTGATATCCTCCAGGAAGTGGACAGAATAGAGGGGTCTGCCATCCTCATCCAGTATGGGAAAGGACTTTATATTAAAAGACCTGACAATGGTGGGTACGGAGATATCGTCCTCACGTGGGGTGGGCGATCCCAGGGCGCTCTGGCACGCCTTGCATGGACCTTCCATCTTTGGAAAAACCCTGTAGTAAGGTTTCCCGATGATCTCTTTAAAGGGCATCCCCGAGGCCTCGGCGTATGCCTTGTTGGCCCTGATGATCTTGAACTCCTTATCATGGATGAAGATGGGATCTGCTATAGCATCAAAGGTAGTCTCCCACTCCTTCTCTCCCCTTTTTATGGTGGCGGCAGATTTATTCAGATCCTCAAGAAGAGAGAGCATGTCTTTACGGACACACTCCAACTCCCCTGCCTGTTCTCTGGCCTTCTCAAGATCTTCCTTTAAGCGGATGAGCTCTGTCTCTAATTCATCGATACGTACATCAGGACTGTTCATAATCTATTTATCGACTATAAAAAGTAAGTTCTTGATGAAAACGGAATGATGATGGGTTATTTAGCGAGTTGGACTAAGAATACCGTCAATCTATTGACGAATCAGGGGCCTGTTTTTACAAACTTCTCGACATACTTCCCGATCATGTCTGCCTCAAGATTTACGGGGTCTCCGGCCTTTTTGAAACCAAGGGTGGTCTGACGGGCGGTATGCGGGATGATGGTCACGGTAAACCTCTCCCCCTGGACCTCGTTGACTGTGAGGCTGATCCCATCAATGGCAATGGACCCTTTGTAGATCAGATATCTGAGGATCTCCGGGGGCGCCTCAAAGGTAAAGATAGAGGCCTCTCCTGTCCGCTCTATGGTGCGGATCACGCCGACGGCATCGACATGGCCGGCAACAAGATGCCCGCCGAGGCGGTCTGTGGGCCTCATGGCGCGTTCTAAGTTTACCCGGTCTCCAACCCGGAGCCTTCCCAGGGTTGTCTTTGTCAGGGTCTCCTTAGAGACATCCGCCCCGAATACAGAATGACTCATCTCAACCACAGTAAGACAGGCGCCATTGATGGCAATGCTATCCCCTGTTGTTATCCCGTCCAAAACGGTCTTGCCGGCAATCGAGAGCCTCATCCCGCCTGCCTGAGACCTGAGCCCCCTGACCGTGCCGACTTCTTCTATGAGCCCTGTAAACATAGAATCACACTGCCGACCTTTCTCCTTTATCTCTTTAGGCTATCCAGCAGGCCGTTGAAAAAGTCTCTTAGCTTGTCATCCTGAGCGAAGCGAAGGATCTGAATTCCTCAGATATTTCGGGTATTCGCCCTCTGGATAACA
>JACROQ010000165.1 GCA_016214375.1 Nitrospirota bacterium
AGGTAAAGTCTACGTGGCCAGGGGTATCAATGAGGTTCAGGACATACTGGCCGCCGTCCTTGGCCGTATGGTTGAGACGGACGGCATGCGCCTTGATCGTGATGCCCATCTCCCGTTCGAGATCCATGGCGTCCAGCACCTGCTCCTTAAAATCCCTGGAGGCCAATGCCCCTGTATGCTCAAGGAGACGGTCAGCCAATGTGGATTTGCCGTGATCGATATGGGCAATAATGGAAAAATTTCTAATCTTTTCTTGGGAAGTCATCTCTGGGTAACAGTCTGTGAAATATAAAATTATACGGGAGATGATCCGTTAATGTCAAATTTTCAGCGTTAACTCGATGCATTCAAGAAATCGTCCATTCAGCCACTGCTGTCATTCTGACCCTGAACGAAGTGAAGGGGAAGAATCTGATAAATCATGCCGTTATCAGACCCTTCGCTTCGCTCAGGGTGACAAGATGGTCCATTTCTCGAATGTCTCTCAACTCTTCTTCATCTTATGGCAATACAGGCACTGCTCCCTCGCCGCATGTCCTGACGGCAGGGGGTGAACGCCGGATTCACTGTGACAGGGGATGCACTCACTGAGCTTGGAGACCTTGATGTGCCGGTCATCTCCGGGGATATCGGGTATCTTCCGGTGCAGGTGTGGAATGACAAAGATCGTGAATATGGCAAGGAATGTGGCTGTGGTAAAGGCGGCCCACTTTATGATAGTGATCCGGCACCCTCCTCTTCTGCAAGTTCATTAAATTCTTTCAGGGTCGGCAGGTCCGATATGTCTTTAAGACCAAAGTACTGCAAGAACTCTTTCGTGGTGGCATACAGGATCGGTCTGCCGGGGACATCCTTTCTCCCGATAATCTTTACAAACCGTTTATCCAGGAGGCCTTTGATCACCCCTGCGGAGTCTACGCCCCGGATATCCTCTATCTCTGCCTTTACAAGAGGCTGCTTATAGGCGATGATTGCCAGGGTCTCTAAGGATGGCTTGGTGAGCCTGGCGGACTGCTTGATCTTTTTCAGCTTCTTGATCCACTGGGAGACCTCAGGCGGCGTCACAATCTGGAACCCTCCGGCAACCTCCACAATTCTGAGGCCTGAGAGACGCATATCATACTCCTGTTGAAGTTCCCAGAGGAGGCTTTTGATCTTACCCCTGTCAATCTCCTCCAGGACATTCTTGATACGGTCCGGGGATAAAGGCTCGCCGGATATGAACAGCAACGCCTCTATGACCCCTTTGATCTCCCTATCTTCCATGGATAAAACCTCTCTGATCGATTTTTTTAATTTTCGTTCCTGAAAACTCTGACCGTCCCACGCCCCTCTACCTGCAAGAGTTTAATAAACCGTACCCTGGCAAGCTCCAAAAGGGCAAGGAATGTGATGACAATAGCACGTCTTGTAGTATCCTTGTCCAGTAAGGCCCAGAGGGTAAGGCCCTCTGGGCCGGCGATGTCCAGTCTCTCCATGACGGCTGTCATCCTGCCGCGTAGTGTCAGTTCTTCCGGAATGATCTCAAGAGACATCTTCTCAGGTATCTTCTCGATCATCTCCCGGAGGGCATCAATCAGGTCAAATAATCCCACTTCAATCATCACCTCTTCTTCCCCCTCTGTGGTGATGTCATGAGGGTGGTAGAATACATCCCGCCATATCTCCTCCCTTTGTCCAAGTTCTTCCGCCGCATCTTTGAACCTCTGATATTCCAGGAGTCTCCTGACGAGCTCAGCCCTTGGGTCTTCTCCCTCCTCCTCTTCACTCACCGTCTCTTCCTGCGGGAGGAGCATCTTTGACTTGATGTGGATCAGGGTGGCGGCCATGAGCAGAAATTCCCCGGCGATCTCCAGGTTCAGATCCTTCATCAGTTCGATATAATCCAGGTACTGCTGTGCAATGAGTGATATGGGGATATCATAGATGTTCACCTCATTCTTTTTGATGAGGTGGAGCAGAAGATCGAGAGGCCCTTCAAAGACCTCAAGCTTTATCTGATAGGTCATGGAGTCCTCCCCTTTCTGACATCTGCCTGACTTTCTTGAGCTTCTTTAATCTCAGGATATCTTCCCGCTCACGTTCTTCCAGCGTCCTGCGGATGGATTGGTGCTGTCCCCGGGCTTTAGGAAGAACAATCTCATGGATGGCATTTATCCGGCGCGTTGTTTTGTTGACCTCGCCCCCGATGCGCCTCATATGGGCCTCTACCGAGGCCGTCTCCAGCATCAAATTCAACAGGATCTCAAAGCGTCTTGCGGCGGCATCAATGGCGCTGGATACCGTCATAAAGGCATATCCCCGTGCATCCAGTCTCCTCAGTATGGAGTCATGGAATACCTCTGGAAACTTTATCCCCCATACATTCCTTTCGATCACCTCAACGGATATCCCCCTTTGGGCAGCGAATGCAGCAGATATAACCCCTTCCCTTCCTTCTATCCCGATAGCACGGAAGAGGTCTACCGCAGCGTCCTGCATCTTATCCCTCATCGTATGCCTGCCGATGATGACATCCCGGTATAAGCGGAGAAGTTCCTTGATAATGGCACTCCGCTTATCCTCAAGAATCCCCACCCCCCGCTCTGCGGTGGCAATCTGAGTTCGCAGATTCAGGAGATTCATCCTGTTAGGGCTTAACTGTTCCTCCATAGTATTTTTCCATTATATCAGGTCTGACCCTTGTAAATCTATCCCTTGGGAACCGGCGCAGGAGACCCCATCCATAGTCTAACGTCTCTACGATGCTGCGCGTTGTATCCCCCTGATGGATGTATCCCCTCTCAAAATCGTCTGCGAATTTGAGCAGGATCCTGTCCGGTTCCGTAAGCCCCTCTTCTCCTATAATCGCTGCCACTCGTCTCAGATCCCTGCCCTGGGCATAAAAGGCATACAACTGGTCTGACGCCTCCCGGTGATCCTCCCTTGTCTTTCCCGCTCCTATTCCGAGGTTCATCAACCGCGAGAGACTGGGTAGCACATCGATCGGGGGATATACCCCCTTCCTGTGCAGCTCGCGTGAGAGGACTATCTGACCCTCTGTGATATAGCCTGTCAGGTCTGGTATGGGATGGGTAATATCCTCATCAGGCATGGTCACTATGGGTATTTGGGTGATGGACCCCTTCCTCCTTTTGAGGCATCCTGCCCTCTCATAGAGGGTGGCAAGATCCGTGTACATGTATCCGGGATAGCCGCGTCTGCCGGGGATCTCTTCCCTAGCCGTCGCCACCTCCCGCAGGGCCTCACAATAGTTTGTCATGTCGGTCAGTATGACCAGCACATGGAAACCGTGTTCAAAGGCAAGATACTCGGCGGTGGTCATGGCAAATCTTGGGGTCAGGAGGCGTTCGATAACAGGGTCTTCAGCAAGATTGAGAAATAGGACACTCGTATGGAGGGCGGCCCCGCGTTCAAACTCTTCAATAAAAAAAGAGGCCTCGCGGTGGGTAATCCCTATGGCGGCAAATACCACAGCAAACCTCTCCCCTTCACCCACGACCCTGGCCTGCCGGAGTATCTGGCCTGCTATCTCCTTTGCCGGGAGGCCGGAGGCAGAGAAGATGGGGAGCTTCTGTCCCCGCACAAGGGTGTTCAGCCCGTCAATGGCAGATAACCCAGTCTGAATAAAGTCAGAGGGCTCTCCCCGTTCCACAGGGTTGATCGGAGATCCCGTTATCCTTGAACGCGTTTCCGGCAGGATTGGAGGAAGGCCATCCACCGGTCTTCCTATCCCGTCAAATCTCCTTCCAAGCATATCAAGGGACAGGGCCGCCTTGGCTGCACTCCCCGTAAAATAGATCTCCGTATCATGGATGCTGACCCCTGTGGTCTACTCCAGCATCTGTATCACCGCATGCTCTTCAGATACCTCGATCACCTGACCCAATCTCTCATCTCCTTCAGACAATATAATCCTGACCATCTCGCCGATGGAGATGCGGGTCGCCCGCTCAACGAAAAGGAGAGGGCCGATGACCTTCTGTGTGGTCCTGTATCGCCGGGTCAGTAGTTCCATAGTCCTCTATAAGTGATGAACTCGTAAA
>JACROQ010000166.1 GCA_016214375.1 Nitrospirota bacterium
CTTTTCTGTCTCAAGGTCTACATTTTTGTTAGAGTGAACCCTTGTCTGTTCGGCCAAATATCCATAGAAAAGGGACATGACAAATAAGAAGGGGGGTCTCAGCATAATCCCTTCATTATAGATGACGGTCTCGATGTCCCTGCTTTGAAGCAGCATGATGGTATAGACAATACTTACGATCGCTGTATTACGGATGATCGTCCGCAGGTCAGAGCTAAAGGTCGTAGCGATAATAACAAGAAAGTAGACCAAATAAAATTCTGACGAAGAATCACCTGTCATATAAATAGCAACAGACACGGAGACGGTATCCAGCAGGACAAACAGGTAGTCAAACCATTTCTTGGAAAAAACAGGCTCAGGGATGCCGGTCAGGACCAGATTAGACAGCAGGAGGGCATATATGATAAAAGCCTGGGGACTCAGTAGGGAAACCGCTCCCCTGGAAAAGAGCAAAAGATAGGATGTAATAATGATAACCAGCCACCTGAGCAGTAGAACCGTCTTTTTTTTCCCAAACCCCAAATTACCCACTTATCTGTATATCCTTTCTATTTTTTTGATTCTAAACGCAAAGATACTATTCGGATATCGCAAAATTTCTCTTGACAAGGAATAGATTACTGGTATAATTTTATAATTCCTATCGGAATAGTAGGATATGAAATATGCGTTTTTCAGTAAAAACAGAGTATGCAATCACTGCCGTATTAGATATGGCCCTTAACACCGATAAAGGCCCTGCCCATGTCCGGGCGATTGCAAGGAGGCAGGCCATCCCAGTGAGATTCTTAGAGCAGGTGATGGCATCCCTGAAAAAGGCCGGCCTTGTGGAAAGCATCCGAGGCGCACAGGGCGGTTATGTTTTATCACGAGACCCAAAGACCATTAATGTAGCCCAGATAGTCGAGGCGATCGAAGGACCTATTACCCCTATGGACCATCCCGCCGGAATTCCGGAATATAGACATCTTCAAGTGAACGGATATATCATAAAGGGGATCTGGGAGGATGTTCGAAAGGCTATTTCGAATGTACTGAGTACAGTAAGTATTGAGGATATGTGCAAGAGAAAAAGAGATCAGGAACGTACCGTAATGTATCATATATAATTCTGATTATTATAAAGGAGGGGTCCTATCTATGGAGCAGAATATTATCGAGACAGACATTCTTATCATTGGAGGGGGAACCGCCGGGTGTTTGGCAGCCGTTGAGGTACGGGAGCGTTTTCCGAATCTCAGGGTAACTATAATGGAAAAGGCCCACATCGACAGGAGCGGCTGTTTAGCAGGCGGTATGAATGCTATAAATGCGTACCTGAACCCCGGAGAGACCCCTGAGAGCTTTGTCAAATATGTCAGATTCGATTCCTGTGGCCTGATCCGGGAGGACCTTGTCCTGAGCATGTCAGAATTATTCGAATACTGTGTCAAGAAGGTTGAGAAATGGGGACTCCCTATTCTGTGCGATGAAAAAGGGAACTATATCCCGCGGGGCCGATGGAATATAAAGATCAATGGCGAATCTCTAAAACCCATTATTGCAAAAGCCGCAAAAAATGCGGGAACAAAGGTCTTAAACTGGGTTGTTGCCTCTAACTATCTGGTTGTGGATGGAAGGGTTGCGGGTGCTGTGGGATTCAGCGTCAGAAACGGAAATATGTTTGTGGTAAAGGCAAAGGCAACCATTATTGCAACTGGCGGCGCCGCCGGTGTCTATAAGCCAAACAATGCCCATGACGCACAGCATAAGACCTGGTATTGCCCCTACAACACAGGGGCAGGATATGCCATGGGCATACGGGCAGGCGCAGAGATGACCAGTTTCGAGATGCGCTATATCGGCCTGCGGGTCAAAGATACGATCGCCCCAACCGGAACCATAGCCCTGGGTGTGGGGGCCCCTCAGATCAATTCAAAGGGAGAAAAATTCATGGCGACCAAGTACGCCCATATCGGCGGCGACGGCGCCCCGACGCCATACCGGTCACATGGACCCCTCCAGGAGATAAAGGAGGGACGCGGTCCTGTGTACCTGGATACACGGCACATTACGTCTCAGCAGGCAAGAGACCTCAAATCGGCATTCCTGGACATGTATCCTTCGATGGTCCTCTATTGGGCAGCCAATGAAATAGACCCCTCAAAGGAACCTGTTGAGGTCCAGACTACTGAGCCTTACATTGTGGGTGGTCATACCCAGTCGGGTTATTGGGTAGATGTCAATCGAAAGACAACCCTTGATGGACTATATGCTGCAGGGGATGTCGCAGGAGGTGCACCCTATAAGTTTGTCAGTGGGTGCTGGGCAGAAGGGGTCATAGCGGCAAAGCAGGCCGGTGAGTATGCACAGAAAAATGACTTTGCTGAGATACAGGCCAGTCTTGTGCATGAAGAACAGGACAGGGCTTTTGCTCCACTTCTTAGCTTTACCAACAAGAAAGATGGGATAAAAGCTTACGACATGGAGGTCAGACTCCAGAAAATCATGGAAGAATATGCAGGCGGCGCGGCAACCTATTACGAGGTAAACGAAGAGAGGCTCCTGGTAGCCCGGAGACGTCTTGCTACCCTGCCGGATCAATTTAAGCATATCATTGCAGAAGACCTTCATGAACTCATGAAGGCCCATGAGGTAATAGACAGGGTTTACGTCGCTCAAACCCTTGTGGAACATATGTTATACCGGAAGGAGACCCGATGGCCGGGATACTGTACCCGGACTGATTATACGGAGAGGAATGATGAGAAGTGGCTCAATTTTGTAAACTCCAGAAGAGACCCTGACACAGGGGATATTGAAATGCTCACAAGACCCTATGTACAGATAGTGCCCGGAGACAGGTATAAACCAAGGTAAACATCAAAATTTGACTACCATGAGGGAGGTTTAAAAATGCCAGTAATTATACATGCCGACAAATGCAACGGATGCCACGGATCGAACAATCCACCCTGCATAAGGATGTGTCCGGGGGATCTTTTAATGAAAGACTCAAAAACAGGTAAGATTCTCATGAGGGACCCGGCAGAATGCTGGGATTGTCTCCCCTGCGTGAAGGTATGTCCACAGGAGGCCATAGAATTCAGGCTCTCCTATCAATTGGGATTTCATACAGCAAGGCTAATACCACACATCCATGATACCAGGGATTTTATAACATGGGAGCTGATAGACACCAAAGGTGGCATTGATAAATTTACCATAAGGACAAAGATACTCCCGATAGAGCTGGATGAAAAGGTAGAAGGAGTGGCCGCAGTAGATTTCTCCATTTAGCAGGATCAACTCAGGAGTAATATTATGAATATACCATCCTTTGTACTTGAAGAAATAAACGCCTTTGAGGCCGAAATCGAACGTCTGAGGTGTGGCGAAATTCCAGAGGAAAAATTTAAGAGATTCAGACTCCAGCAGGGGATCTATGGCCAGCGCCAGAAAGAAGATTTCATGGTACGGGTCAAGGTGCCCCAGGGCACTCTGAACCCTGAACAACTGAAAAGATTGGCAGATATAGGCGATAGATTCTCAACTGGAATAGCCCATACCTCTTCACGTCAGGACATACAATTTCACTATGTGAAGTTGGAAAATGTGCCCACAGTCATGAGACTCCTTGCAGAGGTGGGACTGACAACAAGAGAGGCCTGCGGAAATACAGTCAGGAATGTTACAGGGTGTTATTTGGCAGGCACTTGTCCTGATGAGGTGTTCGATGTCTCTCCTTATGCTACATTGACCACCTCCTATTTTTTGAGAAATCCAGTCTGCCAGAGCCTTCCACGGAAGTTTAAGATCGCCTTCTCCGGATGCTCTAAAGACTGTGCTATGGCGCCCATCAATGATATAGGAGCCATCGCCGTAAAAAGGGAGGTCAATGGGACTGAGAAGTCTGGCTTCCGGATTTATATTGCAGGCGGCCTGGGGCCTCATCC
>JACROQ010000167.1 GCA_016214375.1 Nitrospirota bacterium
ATGTCTGTGCTTACCTTGAAGGATATCTCCCCTTTGGATACGGAGACAAACTCCGTGCTTCCTCCCCCTATATCCATCAACAGGACATCCTTTCCCTCTATATCCAGACCGGATGAGACACCAAGCATGGTCAGCCTTGCCTCTTCATCCCCTGAGATAACCTCGACATCCAGTCCGGCCCTCTCCTTGACCCTCCTGACAAAATCAGCGCCATTGGATGCCTCCCTTACAGCGCTGGTCGCCGCTGTATAGATCCCGGCGACCGGATACCTGCTGCAGGTCCTGGAAAACTCTTCCAATACGCCGATGGTCCTTTCCATTGCCCCGGCTTTGAGTCTCCCTGTCCTGGAGATATCCTCTCCCAGCCGGGTGACCTGCCGATTTGATTCTATCTGCCAGTAACTGCCGTCAGGAGAAAATTCCGCAATGAGCAGTCTGAGGGTATTCGTCCCTATGTCAATGCCTGCAAGGATCAGCAATCCTCTCTCACCATTTTAGCAGGATGCTGAAAAAGTCTTTCTGCCTGTCATCCTGACCCTGAACGAAGTAAAGGGGAAGGATCTGACTCCTATAAGGGAATCAAAGGGTTATCAGATTCTTCGTCGCCTTCGGCTTCTCAGAATGACAGCTTGGCAGACTTTTTCAGCAACCTGTTAGAACCCAGACTAAAGTCTGCGGCTACTTCTTTATATCAAACTCAAACTCCTCTTCAAAGCCGCCGAGTTCAACCTTCAATCTCAATGCCTTTCCATAGGAAATGGCCTTTCTGAAATAGACAAATCCACGGACCTGCGAATTCGGATAGATGGGGGCCTCGGGAAGGGAGAAGATGGATATGTTGCTGAACGGTCTCCTCAGATAGGCAGGGCCCTCAAGCCCGTAGGTATAAGGGGGCCTGGTCTCCTCATACCTGAAAAATAGATCAGGGCCCCTGTCGCCGTAGATATCCCGTGAGGCCATCATATATTCTACGCCCTCCGGAGGAACAGCCTCGAACTGGTTTCCATGTTCATCGAAGAGTATCAATCCGCTATACTTGATGGCAATCTTGTCCCCGGTATTGTTTCGTATCAGGAACAGAAAGGGGGTAAAGTAATCATTGATTGCATAGGGCGTATACCTCCACTCCTCTGTCTGGACAGACACCCTTATCCCGGCCTTCTCCTTTGTAATAATACTGGATTCCAGGTCCACTAATCCAGGCTGACCCGCACGGGGGATGATCCGGGGCGCACAGGCCGTCATAAAAGTAAAAAGGCAGAGGATAATCCCTGCTGCAAAGAGGATCTTATTGTGATATTTCATATCATCTCCCTGTTAATCCTTCTGGATATCTCTCAGGTTATCCAATTCCTTCCGATATCTCTCTTCCTCGATCTTTATGGCCTCAATACTCTCCATCAGGTCTTTTACCTCACGGCTTAAAAGGACCCCGTAATCCCTTCGTTCCACCGCCTCGATAAACCTCTCCCCCAGCTCTCTGTAAAGTTCAGAGAGATGGCCGTCTACCTTGTACATATCATACCGGTACTTCAGCATGTCCATCTCTGCCATGGTCTTCAGAAAGAGGGAGGTTCCCTCCTTTCTCAAGACCGAGATCCCGGCAGACACATCCTCATGTATCTTTTTCATCATATCCATATAATGATAAACTCGTAAAAAGTCCTTCACTGTCACCCTAAGCCCTTCGCTTGTCATTCTGAGGGAGCGAAGCGACCGAAGAATCTTGCTCAGGGTAAACTCCGCGAAGGGTCTGATAAGTCATTGTTTTATCAGATTCTTCGCTTCGCTCAGAATGACAAATAGTGCTTCTGGCGACTTTTTGCGAGTTCATCTATAATGGATATTACCTAATCAGAGAGGCAAAATCAAGACACATATCAGCTACGTTTGTCAGATTCTTCGCTGCGCTCAGAATGACAGACGGGGGGCTTAGCTCACGGTGGCCAGTTCCAGCTTATCCCGCCATTTCTGCTCCATCGCATGGCGCAATAACCGGTGCTCCGGCCTTTCCAGGGCGGGGTCTTTCGCGATGATCTCAAAGGCCTCCTTCCTTGCGGCCTCCAGTATCTTTACATCCCTCAGGAGATTGGCCACCCTGAGCTCCGGGACCCCTGACTGTCTCGTCCCAAAGAACTCGCCGGGCCCCCGGATCGCCATATCCTCCTCCGCGATCTCAAACCCGTTATTCGTCCTCGCCATAATGCTGAGCCGGCGCCTCCCCTCTTCCGTCACCTTTCCGTTGGTCAGGAGCAGGCAATAAGACTTCCCCCCGCCCCTCCCCACCCTCCCCCGGAGCTGGTGGAGTTGAGACAGCCCGAATCTCTCTGCATGTTCTATGATCATCACAGTGGCATTAGGGACATCAACCCCCACCTCCACAACCGTGGTAGAGACGAGTATCCGGATCTCATTCCGCTTAAACCGCCCCATGATCTCCTCTTTCTTAACAGAGTTCAGCCTACCGTGAAGGAGGCCCACCGTATTGTCCGGAAACGCCTTTTGTAACCTCTCCGCCATCTCAGTAGCCCCTTTGAGATCCACCTTCTCAGACTCCTCCACCAGGGGATAGACCACATAGACCTGTCTCCCCTCCTTTAACCCCTCCTTCATGATATAGTATGCCTCTTTTCTCCTGTCACCATAGAGCCATTTCGTGATCACAGGGATACGGCCCGGCGGGAGTTCATCGATAATCGATAGGTCAAGGTCGCCATAGACACTCATGGCCAGTGTCCGGGGTATCGGGGTTGCCGTCA
>JACROQ010000168.1 GCA_016214375.1 Nitrospirota bacterium
AATTCCGTGTGATAGGAACCAAGACCCCTCCAATACCCTCAACGATCATGCACTCATGTCTTCCGCACAACCTCTTAAAGGATTCTGTTATCCGGTCTATATCGATTTCTATATCATTTTCAATGGCCGCTGCATAGGGGGCGACAGGTTCTCTAAACATATAGGGTGTCATGAGATCCAGGGGGTCATCTACACCGGCAGATCTGGCGAGCAGGACAGAGTCCTGCGGGATAAGCGCTCCATTTTTTGCTTTACAGCCGGTATGGACTGGTTTCATTACACCCACATTGACCCTTTGTTTTTGTAGTGCAGAGGCGATGCCGGCAGCCACAAAGGTCTTTCCAACGCCTGTATCAGTCCCCGTGATAAAGATACCCCGCATAGACACCCCTTATTCCCCCCATGCTTACACTACCCTGCTGTCAAGATTGAATACCTGTCCGGATATGTGATCCATCCATGATAGATTATAGACAAACTCTGCCACCTCATCGGGGTCCTGTGCGCTTCCTAAGATGTTGGAAAAAATGGTCTCATCCTGCAGGAATTCCGGGAGACTTCCCGACATATCTGTCTTCATGAATCCAGGGAGGATGGCATTTACTTTGATGTGGAATCTCCCCAGCTCTAAGGCCGCGGATTTTGTCAGTCCGATCAGGCCCGCCTTGGAAGCCGCATAGGACGCCTGTCCTGACTTTCCTTTGACACCGGACCATGAGGAGATATTGACAATATGACCCCCGCCTTTTTTTGCCATGAATTTTGTCACAGCCCGGATGGTATTGAATGCACCGGTAAGATTTGTAGCGATAGTCTCTTCCCAATCTCCTATCTTAATTTTTGGAAGTACATGATCTCTTGTGATAGCGGCATTATTAATCAGGACATCTATAGAATCCCATCTCTCATACACCAATTTTATCATCGAGGTGACATCTTGTGATAATCGCACATCCCCATAGAATGAGTCCGCCTCACCTCCGGCCTCCATGATCGATCTGACGGTTTCCAGGGCGGCATCTTTGCTCTGGAAGTAGTTGACTGCAATGATGCAGCCTCCCCTGGAGAATCTCAATGCCATTGCGCGGCCAAGTCCGCGGGAGGCCCCGGTTATCAGGACCACCCTCGGGGAGGAAGCCGTCCCTTTTTCTTTATGCTTCAGATGCGACTTCAAATGACCTTTAATTCCCTTCCTACCTTCTCAAAAATGCCTATGCAGAACTCGATATCTGATGGGGTGTGCGAGGCAGTGACGGTTGTTCTTATCCGGCAACCCCCTTCCGGGACAGTGGGGGGGCGTATCGGGACTGCATATATTCCCTCTTCAAAGAGCCTCTTTGAAAACTGCAGCACACCCTTATCATCTCCGATCAGGATGGGGATAATCGGGGTCTCACTGTTTAACGTATTAAATCCAAGCCCCATTAGTCCTTCTCTAAATAGCATGGTATTTTGCCATAGTCTGCTCAACATCTCATGATCTTCCTGAAGAATTCTGATTGCAGCGATGGATGCCGCTATTACAGACGGCGGGAGGGCCGTGGTGTATATAAAGGCCCTTGCCTTATTGATCAGATAGTCTCTGACCTCTGCCGGGCCTGCAATGTAGGCCCCGAAAGAGCCTAGTGCCTTGCTGTATGTCCCCATCTGAATAATATCCCGGCGGGTGAGTCCAAAGAATTCCAGGGATCCTTTTCCGTTCTTTCCTAAAACCCCTGTAGCATGGGCATCATCGACTATGAGAAAGGCGTCATGTTCCTCTGCAACCCCGGCAATGTCTGGAAGCGGGGCAATATCCCCATCCATACTGAACACACCATCCGTGATGACGATCTTTCTACGATACCCTGACCCTGCGGCCATAGACAATAATGAGCGAAGATGATCTACATTCCTGTGACGATATACAAAGATCTTTGCCCCGCTCAACCTGCATCCATCGATAATACTGGCATGGTTGAGTGCATCGCTGAAGAGGACATCGCGTTCATCAGCAAGGGCCTGGAGTGTACCGGCATTGGCCATATAGCCTGTATTGAACACCAGGGCCGCCTCTGTCCCTTTAAATTCTGCGGTGACCTCCTCTAACCTTTCATGCAGCTCCATGTTGCCTGAGACCAGTCTTGAGGCAACCGCACTGTTGCCGTAATTTTTAATGGCCTCCATGGAGGACTCTTTTAATCCGGTGTGAGTGGCGAGTCCCAGGTAGTTGTTTGAACAGAGGGAGATATATTCCCTTCCTCCTATACTAATCCTTGAAGACTGCTCAGAGTCTACCCGATTAAGGTATCGAAAGAGATGGGAGTCTTTCAGGATCATCAGTTCATCTTTCAATGTCTTAAGCAAGAGGCTCACTTATATCTCCTATCCTGTCGATGATAACCGGTTGCCTCTCAAGGTAATGGATATAGGACCCAAGGTGGAGGTCTTTGACATCGACAAAAAATGCCCTCCCTCCTCTCAAAGACCCTTCTTCTTTTATGGAGGAGAGGCGCACATATCCACTTCCCTTAGAGGCAACATATCCTGTGGTGTAGTCCGGACTATCAGACCAGCAGAGTTCAGCGACAGTCTCATTTCTATGGATAACCTTTGATGCGATGGCAAGGGCATCCATCACCCGCTCGTGATAGATACCAAGTTCATTCAATCTATTCTTAAGGAGTATCCTGGCCTCTTCAGTGTAGTCGATCCTTGAGACCCGGACACCCCTCCGGATATCCGGCTCCATTCGCTCACCGGTTAAGGCGTCTATAATCATGGCGCCACGCATGTTGGTCCCTTCAGGGGTTGGTCCGGACCGGAGCAGACGAAGGGCATTTTCGACCGCTACCGATGATATCCCATTGGCCCCTAAGATCTCTTTGGCGATCCTGTGGGCCTCATCCATGGTAGAGGATGTTCGTGTTTTTACATCGAGGGACCGGATACAGGTAATCGAATCAGGCAAAACAGCGTCTGCCGATATATGGATCTCATCAGGCGGCGCATAAGAGGCCAGTGCCCGCCTGATCATCTCCTCAAGCACCTCTTTGAGACAAGAGACATCTATGAGCCTCTCAGCGCCTGATACATGGGCCTTGCGCAGGGAGGCCCGCATCCGAACACTATAGAGTTGTTGCACTTTCCAGCCCCAAATCCCGGAGCATCTGAAGGTCTTTTCCCGGTTCCCTTCCACCCCTCGTCAGATAGTTTCCTATCATCATCCCATTGGCGCCACTTGCAAATATCAGCGGGTGCAGATCATGGAGCATTGTCGTTCTGCCGCCGCATATCCGTATCTCCTTTTTAGGCATCAACAGTCGGAATAGGGCAATGATCTTAAGAGAGTCTGCAGGACTCAGCGGTTCCACGTATGCCATCGGGGTGCCCTGGGCAGGCATCAGAAAATTGATGGGGATAGAATCTACGTCTAACGCCATAATCTCAAAGGCTAAGTCCACCCTGTGTTCTATGTTCTCACCGATCCCAAATAGTCCCCCGCTGCAGGTCGAAATGCCTATCCTCTTTGCGATCCTGACCTCTTCGACACGGTCCTGGTAGGTATGGGTTGTACAGACGTTAGGGAAATAGGCCTCTGCGGTCTCAAGGTTGTGATGGAATCTTGTAAGTCCTGCTGTCTTTAGTGCGATCATCTCTTTCTCTGTAAGGGCCCCCAGCGTCGCGCATACCCCGATATCAACTTCCTTCTTTATCCGTTCAACGGCCATGCACAGTTTATCGAGCTCTTTATCGTTCCTTATCCCATTTCCGCTTGTGGCCAAACAAAATTTTGTGGCGCCACACGATTTTGCTGCCCTGGCATTCTCCACAATGGTATCAACCGGGAGAAGGGGATAGGTCCCGATGCCCGTAGAGAAATGTACCGACTGGGAACAAAAAGAACAGTCTTCTGTACATCCTCCGGACCGGGCATTGATTACTGAACAGAGATCGATAGTATTGCCGGTAAAAGTTTGACGCATCCTGTCAGTCCAAGATAGCAGGTGAAGCAGATAATTATCCTCAAGCCTGAGAATAGACAGCGCCTCATCCCGAGTTATCCCCTCGCCTGAAAGGGCCTTTATGCCGATGATATCTAACTTGTTTCGCATTATCTTGTTGAACATTGCTATAGGTTATCAAGGGACAATGTGCCGTAGCGAAAAATTGCCCTGACTCTGTCTGAACATGCCAGTCATAGCAGGCACTAAAATTGCACAATATTTATAGAGGTAAGACTATATGGTATTATATATGACTTTCAGTTGTCAACATGATCGTAACTCACAGGTTGACAATCTTTTAGAATCCGGTGAAGAGGGATGGGGGAAATGACTTGACATATAGAAAGAAACTACGATAAAATTAAGACAAATCCAGCAGTTATATTTTTCGGGAAGGGGATCAAATGTTTGAACGATTTACTGACCGAGGCAGAAAGATAATTATCCTGGCAAGAGAAGAAGCTGAGAAGCATCAGAATGATTACCTTGGTACAGAGCACATCCT
>JACROQ010000001.1 GCA_016214375.1 Nitrospirota bacterium
GGAAAGGCAGTCCCTGACCTCTCCGGGTATATTATAGAATCTCACGAAGGTAAGATGTTAAATGCGGAATACAGCATTGTATATCTTGACAGGGGCGCATCGGATGGTGTCATTCCAGGGACAACCTTCTATGTTATTGGAGAAGAGCGCAATGATGTGGTCGGCGAAATAAGGGTAATCTCTGCACAGGCCGCAACATCGACTGCCCTGGTGACAAAGAGTGTGGAACCCTTTGTCATAGGCAGTAAAATTGTAACCACGACAAAGTAGGCGAAACCTATCTAAGGGCTACTCAATCTCTCAATTCAACAATAATGATGACGATGGAAGAGCATTACTTATGGTTAGCGCTCGCCCGTATCCTTAAGAACAGGGGGGCGCTAAGCAGGGGACTGATAGAACGATTCTCTGACCCGGAGACGATATTTTCGGCGTCTATGGAGGAGTTGTGCCATGTTGAGGGGGTTACTGAAGAGGTGGCTGCGGAGATAAAATCCATCAGGCCTCCCGGAGGGGATATCCGGGATGAGATAAAAAAGATAGAGGCCAGTGGCTGCCGGTTTATACCTATGAACCATCCTGACTATCCGGACCGGCTGAAGGATATTCATGATCCGCCCCTATACTTTTACCTGAAGGGCCGCCTGGACCCGCAGGATTCTTATGCCATAGCCATTGTAGGGACCAGGAGACCTACCACCTATGGAAGGAGGGTAGCAGAGATGCTCGCAGGCGAGCTGTCCTCTGCAGGCTTCACGATCGTCAGCGGCATGGCACGGGGCATAGATAGCGTTGCCCATAGGGCGGCGCTCAAGGCTGGAGGCAGGAGTATAGGGGTCTTAGGGTGCGGGATTGACATTGTGTATCCGGGAGAAAACACCCCACTTTTTACAGAGATGGCGGAGAGAGGGGCAATTATTTCAGAATTTCCTGTGGGGACCGGGCCTGAGAAGAAGAACTTTCCACAGAGAAACCGGGTCATCAGCGGTCTGTCCCTTGGGACAGTTGTGGTAGAGGCGGCAGAGAGGAGCGGTTCTCTCATTACAACAAGGTTTGCACTTGAACAGGGGCGTGAGGTCTTTGCCGTGCCCGGGGATATAAACTCCATGATGAGCATGGGGGCGAATAACCTGATCAAGCAGGGGGCCAAACTGGTCACAAATACCGGGGATATTTTGGAAGAGTTTACGCAACTGTTGACGCATCCATTAAAATATGCTATCAAAAATAGCCCTATAGACGACAGGTCTCTTTCCGGAGATGAAGGGGGTATATACGAAAGGATCACGCTGCAGCCTAAGCATGTGGATCAGATCATCGTCGAGAGCGGCGTTGCGCCCCAAAAGGTGATGCAGCTTCTGCTCGGTCTTGAGATAAAGGGGTTCGTAGAACAGTTGCCGGGGAATTGTTATGTAAAGGCGGCCTTGATGAACTCATAAAAAATTCTCAGATGTCACCCTGAGCGAAGCGAAGGGTCTGATAACCCATGGTTTTATCAGATTCTTCGCTTCGCTCAGAATGACAATTGGTGCTTCTGGTGATTTTTTACGAGTTCATCAACCTCGTAACTTGAAAAGGACTTTCAGAAAATAACCCATTGATATGAACAACATGAGAGAGGATCCATAAAATATGTCAAAATCGCTAATCATAGTCGAATCTCCTTCCAAGGCCAGGACCATTACCAAATACCTGGGTAAAAAATATAATGTCATCGCCTCTGTCGGTCATGTAAAGGACCTCCCCGCAAGCAAGCTTGGAGTGGACATCGAGAATAATTTTGAACCGGACTATATCACCATCAAGGGGAAGGCGAAGGTCCTGACAGAGATCAAAAAGGCGGCAAAATCAGCGGATGCCATTTTCCTGGCGCCGGACCCTGACCGGGAGGGGGAGGCTATCGCCTGGCATATCGCCGGGGAGTTGAGCGGGGACAAGGAAAATGTCTACCGGGTCCTCTTCCATGAGATCACAGAAAAGGCCATTAAAGAGGCATTGAAAAGCCCGTCCAGGATTGATATGCACAAGGTGAATGCCCAGCAGGCGCGCCGCATCCTTGACCGCATTGTCGGATACAAGTTAAGCCCGCTTCTCTGGGATAAGGTACGCCGCGGCCTCAGCGCAGGACGGGTGCAGTCAGTGGCCGTACGCCTCATCTGCGATTTAGAGCGGGAGATTGAACAGTTCGTATCTGAGGAGTACTGGTCTGTTCATGCGAAGGTGAAAGGTGAGGTCCCGCCGCCTTTTGAGATAAAATTGCTCAAGCGCCGCAATGAAGAGATCAAGATCCAGAATCAATTCGAGGCCGAGAGGATAAAGACGGCCCTCTCTGGCTGTGATTATATTGTCAAGTCGATTGAGAAAAAGGAGAGAAAGAAGAATCCCCTCCCGCCCTTTACGACCAGTAAACTTCAGCAGGATGCGGCCCGAAGGCTGCGATTTACGGCGAAGAAGACCATGGTCATAGCCCAGAAGCTCTATGAAGGATTGGAGATAGGGGAGGAAGGACCTGCCGGGTTGATCACCTATATGAGGACGGATTCGGTGCGGGTATCCAAGGATGCGCAGGTGGAGGCCAGGGACTACATCAAAGACAATATTGGCCATGAGTATCTCCCGGACAGGGCGGTTGAATATAAGAACAAAAAGGGGATACAGGATGCCCATGAGGCCATCAGGCCGACGTCTGCGTCTCGCACCCCTGAAATGATAAAAGGCCATGTCGACAAAGATGCCTATCATCTGTACAAACTCATCTGGAACAGATTCATTGCCTGTCAGATGAGTCCCGCGATCCTGGATACAACAACCGTTGACATTGAGGCCGGCGAATATCTCCTCCGTGCCACAGGGTCTGTCATAAAGTTTGCCGGTTTCATGAAACTCTATGAAGAGGAGCGGGATGAGTCTGAGCAGGCGCCGGAAGGAGAGGAGGGGATCATCCCTGCCCTGAGAGAGGGAGAGCGCCTCAGCCTGCTCGGCATCGAACCGCGGCAGCACTTCACCCAGCCGCCGCCGCGTTATACCGAGGCGACCTTGATCAAGGAGCTTGAGGAAAAGGGGATCGGCCGGCCCAGCACCTATGCGTCGATCCTGTCTACCATCCAGGATCGCAAGTATGCGGAGAAGAGGGAGAGCAAGTTTTATCCTACCGAACTCGGTATCCTTGTGAATGATCTGCTGGTAAAACACTTCCAGGAGCTTATTGATGTTACGTTTACGGCAAAGATGGAAGAGGAGCTTGATGAGATAGAGGAGGGAAGACATGAGTGGACAGAGGCCGTGGGAGATTTTTACAGGCCTTTTAGCCAGCATCTTGAGAAGGCGCAGAAAGAGATGCGCAAAGTCAAAAAGGAGGAGACCCCGACGGA
>JACROQ010000169.1 GCA_016214375.1 Nitrospirota bacterium
CCATGTCAAACTCCTCCCCACCGCGGCGCCCGATCTTTTTATCATCACACCATGCCCCTTCACCCTTGATTGCCCAGTATTCCCTGCCTGCAGAAAGATCGATCACATACCCCACGATAAGGTCTTCCAACCTCTCCCCGTACAGCACGGCAATCGAGGTGGCATAATAGGGTATCCCCCTCTTGCCGTTGTTGCTCCCGTCTAATGGATCTAACAATATGCGGAGATTGCCCTGAGGCCCGAATTCCCTGATCCCGCACTCCTCTGAGATCAGGGTAAACCCAACCCCCTGCCGGGCAGCGCCCTCTAACGCGCCAATAACAATCCTCTCCGCCATATCGTCAATGTAGAAGGTCTGATCGCCGCCAGCGCCGCGCTGAAGCCTGACCGAGGCATCCGGCCGGCCCGCGATCTGAGGGATTGCATTCCTGAGGGCCTCTCCGGCGCTGCGCAACACCTCAAGCCACTGGTGTGGGGAAAACTCCATGCCCCCATGATAACAGAATTTCAGTGCAATTGCATGGCCAAAATTTGACCGGACAGCAACTTGACTGCTTGTGCTTTTCTTAAGTCAAATCAAGAGGTATCAAAATTTTTATCCCTGAAATTTTGAAATATGCGGACCAATAGTTATCCGAATTTCTCAGGCCACACTACGGCCGCACTCGGTCTCATTTTCAGTAGTTGCTTTGAAAATCAAAGAGTTACAACAAGCAACCTCCGCAGTAATTACTTTGGTATCAAGATTGCTCTATGGACACAGCATGGAGGATAAAAATGAAACCATCTAAATTTAACATTGTAATCCCTCTTCCGGACAGCGAAGAGTTTCTCATCTTTAATACCTTCACAGACTCCCGTGTCGTAGTCAACAGAGAGATCAAGGAGGTCTTAGAGAAATCGCCCATCAACGAATCCTTCTTTGATACAGGGGAAGAAGGGATCCTGGAGGAATTGTTAGAACTCGGGATCGCGCTGGAGGATCATGTGGATGAGGAGATGGAACTGGAGTACTGGTTTCAGAGACTTAAATTTGATACCTCGGTCCTGGATATTACGGTCCTCACCACCTATGCCTGTAACCTGCGCTGCACCTATTGTTACGAGGATGGGGTCATGAGGGCCTCCTCCATGGGGGATGAGATCTGTAAAAGGACGATCCTCTGGATCATCAAGAGACTGGACCAGGTGAGGCCGAACACCCTCAGGCTATTATTCTTCGGTGGGGAGCCCCTCCTCCATATCACCCCCATGAAGTTGATCAGTGAGGAGCTCTTCTACGCATGTCAGAGAAGGAAGATAGACCTGGATATACGGCTGGTCACCAATGGCGTCCTGCTGACAAGAGAGGTCATTGATTGTCTCAAAAAATTCGGCCTGCGGGGGATCAAGGTGACCCTCGACGGAGATCAGGAGGCCCACGACGCCAAAAGACGATACCGGGACGGCAGGGGAACATTTGATACGATCCTGGAAAATCTTAAACAGATCATGGGAAAGGTCCCGATCACCATCGGCGGGAACTTTGATGACTCCAACAAGGAGAGCATTCCCAGACTCTTGAGCAGATTAAAGGCATCCGGTTTCACCCGCAAACAGATCGAGATGATCCGGTTTAAACCCATCCTGACGACATTCGGCCAGGGTTGTACTGAGAACAGGGTCTGTACCTTCTCGAGCATCAAGGTGGAAGACTTCCTCTGGATCAAGGAAGAGATCGAAAAGAGGGGCTTTACGACCTCTGAGGATATATCCCTCGGCCCCTGTGAGGTGGTCAGGGAGCACAACTATGTCATTGATCCGGGCGGGAAAATCTATAAGTGTGCAGGTTTTGTCGGACGGGAGGAGTTTATTATAGGAGATATAAAGGATGATCGCCCTCTTCTCCATACCAACACGCAATTTATGACGGCGGATCTATGGCGAAAGTGTAGGGGATGTCCCTATATCCCGATCTGCGGCGGCGGCTGCCGTGTCAATTCTCAAACCCTCTGGGGAAATTTCCTCTCCTCTGCCTGTGAGGCAGAGTATTTCATGAAGGTCTCGCAGACCTTATTGAAGGATGAAGTCACAGAAAGGAGGTGATGAGAGATGAAGATCGTTAAGAAAGGGGATAGGAAGGAAAAGGGTACGCCAACTCAATGTCTCTTTATGATCTGGTGATCTGGTTTCATCTCATTCACACCTTGTTGACAGGGTGATAGGATTTCTATAGCCTACATACCATATGGGATGCAGGAGATTAGCGATTCTACTCACTCTCATGGTGGGGGTGGGGTTCCTGGGTTGTGATCAGGCCCCATCCCTGCCCCAAAAATCCTACGGAGATTCCCTCGTTATCATCACATACCATCCCCCCACGAGCATAAACCCGCTGACGTCTGTCAGCAGCATCTCCTCTCTGCTGGTCGAGGTTGTCTTTGATGGCTTAGTAAGAATTGGTGAAGACCTCGAGGCCAGGCCATCCTTAGCCTCTTCCTGGCAGATCTCTGACAACGGCCTTCGATGGACCTTTCTTTTGCGAAGGGGTGTCCGATTCCATGATGGGGTGGAATTTACAGCCAGAGATGTGAAGTTCACCCTGGATGAAATTGTTCATTCCAAATCCATAGGCCTCTATACAGGGGGCCTTGCTGATCTCATCAATTCTATCCAGATCAGGGACACATACACGGTCGAGATCCTCCTCAAGAGGCCTTCACCCTCTTTTATATACAACATGGAGGTGGGGATCCTGCCGGCCCATCTCCTCCAGGGAAAAGGCCCTCTTGAAGAGTTTGGCCTGCACCCGGTGGGCACCGGTTCTTTCAGACTCAGCCAGTGGAAGGAGAAAGAGATTACCCTTGAGGCAAACAGAGACTACTTTCTTGGCAGACCCTATCTCGACAAGATCGTGGTCAGGGTGTATCCCAGTCAGGAGCTGGCATGGGCACGATTGATGCGGGGTGAAGGAGATTTCTTTGGCCCCGTAGACCCCTCTGTCTATGACTTTCTGAAACAGGTCAGACCTCTTCAGATATATCATTCTTATAACCTCCACTATTCTATAGTCGTCTTTAACAATGACAGGGAACCCTTTCATGACAGGAGGGTCCGGAGGGCATTAAATTATGCCATCGATAAAGGATATATGATACAGAAGGCACTCATGGGAAAAGGCAGGCCGGCAGCAGGACCTGTATGGCCCCGCTCCTGGGCCTATGATCCCGCTGTGAAGCCCTACCCATACGATCCCCGGAGGGCGTTAGCCCTCCTTAGAGAGGCCGGCTGGAGAGATACGGATGGGGATCATATATTGGACAAAGAGGGAAAGAGATTTTCCTTTACCCTTGTAATCCTCGAGGGGGATGAGACCAAGAGGCGGACTGCCATGTATCTTCAGCAACAATTGTGGGAAGTAGGGATCCTGATGGACGTGAAGACATTCCCTGCCGCATCCATAGATTTTCTATTTCAGGGGGAATTCGATGCCGTCCTCCTTGAAATCTACTCTCATGTCTATCCTGATTTCAGTTATAATGTATGGCATTCTTCCCAGATAGGGAGAGGAGCCAATATAGGTCATTACCGGTCCGGTATTGTAGATGAGCTCATAGAAAATGCCCGACGCACTCAGGACAGGGAGGATGCACGGCGTATCTACTATAAATTCCAGGAGGAGATCCACGATAACCCTCCGGGCATATTCCTGTACTGGGCAGATACGCTGATAGGTGTCCACAAAAGATTCCGGGGGGTTAAATTCTCCCCCACCAGGTCAATAGCCTATGTTCATGAGTGGTATGTGCCCAAACAGGAGCAAAAATACAACAAATAGGTCTTTCATGTTTAAGGTGAAGAGTCTCTCAACAAAACTGATTATCTTATTGATCACCGCCGTCCTCGTCCCTTTAAGCCTCTACGGCATCCTGTCCATCGGGACATCCCGGCATTACAACTTCAAGGTCATTACTGAGGGGAACAGCAATGTAGCAAAGAGGGCAGCCGCGGAGATCGATTTATACGTCACCAATAGCATAGCCATACTCAACGCATTGTCCCAAAATATTGGGAGGTTCAATATCCCTGCGCATGAGCAGGAACTGATCTTATCCAATTATGTCTTAGACTTTCCAGAGCTCCGACAGATCGCCATCACGGACAGAGAGGGGGCAGAGATCATCTCTGCCGACGGCAAATCCCTTGAAAACAGGAGCCGGGATGTTGCTTATCAAACAGCCATTAAAGGTGAAATATACAAATCAGATGTATTTATCTCTACGAATATGACCCCGTCGATGACGATCGCCATGCCTATAAAAAGGCTCAACACCGTTGAAGGGGTAGCCATCGCCGATATCAGCCTGATCGCCATGTGGAAATTGGTGGACAGCATCAAGATAGGGGAGAGCGGCTATGCCTTTGTGGTCTCCGGGGATGGCCGGCTGATCGCCCACGGGCTTGGAGACGGAAAGGTCCGCGTCCTGTCCCATGAGAATATGAAGTCATTGGGGATCGTGAAGGGTGTCCTGCAGGGCCGGCATTCCACGGGCCTCTATAAGAATAGCGAGGGAACTGAGGTGATCGGCGTGGCGGCCCCTATCCCATCCCTTGGCTGGGGGATCGTTATTGAAGAGCCCCTGAAAGAGGCCTATGCCCCTGTCAGACGGATGACACTCCTCTTAACCCTGCTGATTATCCTGTTCGTCGCGTCTGCCTTGGCTGTTGGGTATGCCGGCGACAGACGGTATATCCTGCAGCCCATCAGGACCTTGATCAGCGCCACACGGAGGATTGCAGGAGGCAATCTTGATGAAAAGGTTTCCATTACCACCGGAGATGAGCTGCAGGAGGTAGGAAATGCCTTTAACAACATGATGGACCAGCTCAAGATCCTTCAGGAGGATATCAGACGAAACGAGCGTATCGCCTTTATGAACAAGATCGCAGCAAGTCTTGTACACGACCTCAGGCACCCCATCAAAAATATAGAAAGCAGTAGTAAGCTGATCATGGACAACTACGACAAGGAAGAGCATAGAAACACCTTTCGCAGAGTTGTCACAAGGGAATTCAGTAATATAAACCGTTTTCTCGAAGACCTCCTGGAGCTGGCCCGTCCTGTCCATCTTAACCCTATCGCCCTGAATATTTGCAGTGAAATAAGAAGCATTTTAGAAATGTTCAGAGAAGAGGCCGGGAAAAAGGGGATAGAGATCGAAACGGTATTCCCTGATGATTCTATCGGGGCCAGTGCGGACAAGTTCTCCATAGAGCGGGTCTTTAAAAACATCATCCGTAATGCGATCGACGCGATGCCCGCCGGCGGGACTCTTAAGATATCGGTCTCATCCACTCACGATGCCACGGCCATAGAATTCAGGGATACAGGCCGCGGGATACCTCAGGATAAGCTGGAAAATCTATTTACCGAGTTTACGACAACCAAGAGAAGCGGCTTAGGACTTGGCCTGGCAATGTCCAAGAGGATCATCGATGCCCATAACGGGACGATTACCGTGGAGAGTGAGATCGAAAAAGGGACCGCCTTTACGATCAGGCTGCCGGCAGCCCCCTCATGATTCCTTTATGGACTCGACTACCCTGTAGACCTCTTCGGGGGTCGTGACCCCCTTTTTCACCTTATCAAAGGCGTCGTCAAGCAGGCCCCCCATACCCTGGTTCTTTGCCGCCATCTTGATGACCTCTTCCGGTCCGCCCGATACGATCATCTCCCGAATCTCCGGAGTGATTGTAAATATCTCAAAGACCCCGATACGCCCCTGATATCCCGTACGATTACACAAATAGCAGCCTTGAGGCAGGTAGCTGTTATCCTCCCCCGTCTTTTTACAGGCAGGACACAGCCTCCTGACCAGCCTCTGCGAGAGGATCCCGATGACCGTAGAGGCTATAATGTATCTTGGTATCCCGATATCAACGAGCCTGGTAATCGTGGAGACGGCGTCGTTTGTGTGAAGGGTGCTCAGCACCAGATGGCCTGTCATGGCGGCCCTGAAGGCGATCTCTGCCGTCTCCTCATCCCTGATCTCCCCTATCAGGATGACATCAGGGTCCTGTCTTAAGATCGACCGCAGACACCTGGCAAAGGTAAGCCCTATGTCTGATCTCACCTGAACCTGGTTGATCCCCTGGATATTGTATTCAACCGGATCTTCGACGGTCACGATATTGATCATGCCCGACTTGATCCTGTTGATAATGGCATACAGGGTGGTCGTCTTCCCGCTCCCTGTCGGGCCCGTCACCAGGATGATCCCCTTCTTCCTCTGGATGAGTGTCTGCATCCGGGCATAGTCCTTTTCTGAGAGGCCTAAATCCTCCAAAAGGGCGGTAGTGTGCGACTGGTCAAGGATCCTGATCACGGTCTTCTCCCCGACGGACACCGGCAGGGTCGAGACCCTCATATCAATATCCCTTCCCGCGATCCTGCTCCTGAATCCCCCATCCTGCGGCAGTCTCTTTTCCGCAATATTGAGACGTGCCAGTATCTTAATCCGGGAGGTGATGGGTCCCTGGACCCACGGAGACAGCCTCGTCCTCTCCATCAGCACCCCGTCAATCCTGAACCGGACAACCACAAAATCCTTAGAGGGTTCTATATGGATATCACTTGCCCTGTTCTCTACGGCCTCTGTCAATAACAGATTGACTAACTTGATAATCGGGGCAGACTGTTCCCCCTTTTCAATATCCGGAAGATTGACGGCGGAAGGGAAAAAATTTGTAATATTCTCTACAGAGGCATCATATTTGTAATGATAGGTTATGGCCTCTGTAACCGCCCTTTGATCTCCGATCAGAGGGCGTATTTTCATCCCGCAAGAGAACTCCATCTCCTGAACACCTTCAATATTTAATGGATCCGAGATGACGGCAACCAGGGTCTTATTTTCGATACGGACAGGCAAGATCAGATGCCTCTTAGCCATCTCTTCGGGTATGGCTAAAAGGGCCTCGGACACAATGGACAGCTTGTTGACATCCACATACTCCAGTCCGTACTGCCTGGATAATGCCCTTGCAATATCCCCCTCAGATACCAGATTGCTGTTTACCAGAAGGACACCGAGTCGCAGCGGCATCCCTTTTTGCTCTTCAAGCACCCTCCTGGCCACATCCTCCCCGATGATCCCCTCTGCTACCAGCATCTCACCGATCTTCTTATTAGCCCCCATGACTCAAACCCTCCATCATCTTCTGAAGATTCTGCGCCTCTGTCCGGACCATGGATCTCCAGTCGTTAAAGTCTGCCCCTTTTAAGACCCTGTCTTCATATCTCCTGATCTTAAGTCTCCCGCCTTTGGCCTCTATCGTCACGGCGCCATCCCGATCTGTCCTGTATACAGATGCCCCTGCGTTTTTGTAGGCTGAAATAGCCTCTGCCGATGGGTGGTGGTATGAGTTCTGATAGCCGGCGGATATGACGGCTATGTCTGGCCTTACGGCTGAGATGAACCCATCCTCTACAGAACCCCTTGACCCGTGATGGGGGACCTTGATCACCCGGCTCTCCATAGGAACACCTGCTGCTGCGATCTCTCTCATCCCCTCAGACTCTATGTCCCCTGTGAATAAAAGGGAGATGTCCTTGCAGGCAATCCTCATGACAATGGAGAGATCGTTAATCTTCCGCTGTCCATTGGGGACAGAATTAAATTCTGTCCCCAAAAAGGGGGGCACGGGGGGATTTAAAAAGCCTATCCTGCATCCCCCGATCATTCTATCCTCCATACCTCTGTGTACCATCACCTCCCTGATCCCCCGCCTCTGCACAGCATCGTAAAACCCACGGGCTGCCATCCCCTTTGTCCCATTGGTCCAGACCTCGCCGATGTCAAACACCTCGGCGATAAAGGCAAGCCCTTCGATATGATCCAACTGCGGGTGTGTGGATACCACATAGTCTATTCTCCTGATCCCCTGGTTCCACAGATGCGGGGCCAGCACAGAACGTCCCATATCAAATGTCTCGCTGAATGTCCCGCCGCCATCGATGATCATCACCTCTCCGTTTGGAAATTCAATCAGGGCCGAGTCCCCCTGACCGACATCCAGGAAGGTCACACGCATCACCCCTTCTCCATCTCTCGCTAAGGCACTACAGCCGAGGGAAAGGGTTATCATAAGAATAGAGGCCCCAAGTAATATCTTTGCCCATCGCTTCCTGAAGAACAGTAAAGAGAGGAGGCATAGATAGACAGAAAGGATAAGGGGTATACCCGGCGAAGGGGTATAGATCATGGCGGAGGGGAGTCCTGCAAACAGTCTGACCATCTTATAGAAGAGCCGCAACAGCAGATCATTGACCCAGGCGAGCGGGATGACATCCGCATGCGACACGAGGGCAAAGAGGGATGTCA
>JACROQ010000170.1 GCA_016214375.1 Nitrospirota bacterium
AAATCTTCAATCCGGGTTGAATCCATACTTCTTCAACCTGTTGCGTAGGGTCTTTGGATCAAATCTCAGGAGTTTTGCCAGCTCCGTTTTGTTGATGAAAGGATTCGTTTTCATGATTTGCAGAATCGCCTGGCGTTCCACCTCTTCGGCAGCGGCATTCCTGAGGGTCTTAATATCGAGGGAAGAATCGTCAGGATTCATAAAGTTTGCCGCAATGACCTTCTTTTCTATCAGAATCTTGGAAAGGTGACAGGGACGTATAACATCGTCAGAAATCAGAAAGGCGCTTCTGACGACGTTTTCCAATTCCCGTATATTCCCGGGCCAGTGATACTTATTCAGGAGGCTCATGGCATCCTCCGTAATCCCCCCGGATTTATGGAACTCTCTGTTGCACTGTTCCAGAAAATGACTGACCAATCCCGGGATATCGCCCTGTCTCTCCCTTAAAGGGGGCAGTCTGATCATTGCCGCACTGATCCTGTAGTAAAGATCCTGGCGGAACTCCCCTCTCTGCGATGCCTCTTTCAGATCAATATTGGTGGCGGCGATGATCCTGATATCGAGGGGGATGGGCTCATATCCCTTAGAGCCGAGATGAATGATGCTGTGGTCCTGCGTCACCCTCAGCAGCTTCGCCTGGATGGGGAGGGGGAGGTTCCCGATTTCGTCTAAGAAGAGGGTTCCCATGTTTGCGGATTCAAACAGTCCTTCCTTCCGGTTCATCGCCCCTGTAAAGGCGCCTTTCTCGTAGCCGAAGAGTTCACTTTCGATAAGGGATGCAGGTAGGGCAGAGCAGTCTACGGGGACAAAGGGGCCCGTACTGCGCAGACTCATGCTGTGGATCAGCTTCGCAAAAAGCTCCTTCCCCGTCCCGGTCTCCCCTTGCAGCAAGACCGGTATGTCCGGCGGGGCAAAACGTCTGACGAGCTCCCATACATATTTCATTGCCGGACTTTCTCCGACAATGTCCTTTATTCCGGGTTGCAACGCTTCTTCGGCAATACCGGTCAGCGCGGCCAATTTACGCACGTTTTCCAAGAGGGTCCTGTTGTCGAAGGGTTTCGTCAGGAAGTCGACGGCGCCCTCTTTGAAGGCCTCGACGACGACACCGATCTCACCATAGGCCGTCATGATTATAACCTTGGTTTCAGGTTCAACCCTTTTAAACTCCTTTAAAACTGCAATGCCACTTACCTCCGGCATCTTTAAGTCCACCATGGCAAGAAAGGGGTGACTCTCTCTGGCGATCTCTAACCCCTCTTTGGCAGAGGTTGTGACGGATACATGAAAATCGTTCTGCAGGACCAGAGATAATGCCCTGTTTACACTCCGGTTATCATCGATAATCAGGATATGGGGTTGTCTGTGACTCATAGTGTCTCAGCCATGAATCCTTTCAAGGGCACGATGATGATGTTCCTTGTTCAGCGGGAGTAGAGTGTCACGGGTTGGTTATTTTCCATCCGTTCAGGGTGAAGAATAGAGCACAGGGATTGTAATCGTAAAGATGGACCCTTTGCCCCTTTCAGACTTTACAGTGATTCTGCCATGATGTTTCTCCACAATCTGCCGGCATATATAGAGCCCTAAACCATGTCCTTCTTTCTCTCTCTCTTTGAGGGAAAAAAAGGGGTTAAAGATATATTCCAGATATTCCTCCGGGATGCCTGAGCCAGTATCCCGTACATCGATCGTGACATAGCCTTCCCTTTCCTCTGAAATGACCGGGTAAAAGGAGGTCTTGATCCATATTTGTCCACCCTCTGTTATCGACTCCATGGCATTCTTCAGGAGATTCAAAAAGAGATGCTCCAGTTGCCTTTTGTCTATCCAGAAAGGGGGGGCTTCCGTGGAAAAATCCGTGTCGATGACGATCTGCCTTTTCATCGCCTCCTTTCCCAGGAGGGCTATCGTTCTTTTAATCACCCCGTGGACATCTTCCTGATGAAACTGAAATCTTTCGGAAGTGTTAAATTCAAACATCGATCTCAACAGGTTCGTCATCTGAGTCACATCCTCGATCAGAAAATCAATCTCAGATGTCATGTCCACATCCTTTTCTAACGATCTCTCCTCTTTAAGGAACTGGAGTGTCGAGCTGACACTGTAAAGCGAGTTCCCCAGCTCGTGGGCAAGACACCGGGCTACCTGCACCATATTCTCAAGTTTTTCCGAGTAGATCTTTTCCACTTCGAGCCTCATTTTCTCACTGATATCCTCTAAGGTAACCAAAATAATATTTTGAACCCCCTCCAGGGTTAATGATATTCTTTTAATGAGAACTTTAAGGATCCCCTTTTTTCCCTCTCCACTTTCATAAAGGAGTTCCATCTCCCGGGGGGTGCCTTCTTCCTGCACTTCATCAATCAATTTCCTGAGGTCTCTATCCGGGAGGACCTCTTCCATCCTTTTCAGATATACCTGCGAATGGGACAGGCCAAAGAGGGATGGGAATATATCGTTACAGGATAGAATTTCCATCTGTTCATTCAGTATAACGATCGCCTGAGGCAAGGATCCGACAACAGTCTTATAGATTGCATTGTCTATGGGAGTGACTTCAGCCATTATGCCTCCTTCCTGAATTGAAGGGTTAAGACGTACTTTTTTACTACGCTACGGAGCATTTGTTATCACAGAGGCAAAGATGGAACCGCAGGGACTATTTTTTGACCTTTTTGTCGTAATGTATATCACTTCGCGCATACCGTGTCAATCATCAAAATAAAAATGGAAGGGGGCTTGACAGGATAGGGGGAATTTTATTGACATACAGAAAGAGTTAATGGTAGTATCTTACCTATAAATAATTGGGCACTTTTCAGCGTCAATTAATCATCAAGTTTCTTGCCTCAGGATTCTATACACGTTATTCCCCATTAGTGCCGGGCACGGCCGGGAGCCTCATGGGGGCGCTTGTATATTTACTCTTACAACATCTATCATATCCGGTATTCATCGGGATGGTCGTACTAATCTCTGTCTCAGGGATATTTATTGCTGATGAGGCAGAGAAGCTCTACGGAAAGAAGGATTGTCCCTGCATTGTGATTGATGAGATCGCAGGGATGCTTACGACTTTGGTATTGCTCCCGCAGGGCATAGGTTTTCTATTAGCAGGTTTCATTGCATTCCGGATATTTGATATCCTGAAACCCTTTCCTGTAGGATTAGCGGAGAGGAGATTACCGGGTGGATGGGGTATCATGATGGATGATATCCTTGCAGGGGTTTATGCGGGTCTGGTTGTCAGGGTGGGGGTGGAATGGGGACTGGGTCTCTTGAAGAGGTGATCGGACGTCTGCTTCGTAACAGGGGGTGGAGGATTGCAACGGCAGAGTCCTGCACCGGCGGACTGATCGCCCACAGGATTACGAATGTCGTGGGGAGTTCTGACTACTTTGATAGCGGGGTGGTCTCTTACAGCAATGAGGCTAAGATGGAGCTATTGAAGGTGCCGGAGGAGGTCATCAATGCCTACGGTACTGTCAGCCGTCAGACGGCCATTGCCATGGCAGAGGGGATCCGGAGGTTGAGAAATACGGATATGGGGCTTGGGGTAACGGGTATCGCAGGCCCCACCGGGGGGACAGCCACGAAGCCGGTAGGACTTGTCTATATTGCATTATCCTCTGAGATTCGTGTAGAGTGTAATGAGTTCAGGTTCGGGGGGGAGAGGGAGGCGATCAAGCTAAAGACGTCTGAGGCTGCGCTGGAGATGATCAGACGGCAATTGGAAGAGCCGGCAATTGTATGATAGCCGGCAGCGGGTCATGCGATGTTTTATTTCCATAACATTACCGGCGGAGATCAAAAGAGGAATGATGGCGATTCAGGGGAGGCTGAGGGCCTCCGGCGCCGATGTCTCCTGGACAAGGCCTGAGGGGATGCACCTGACATTGAAATTTCTGGGTGAGGTGGAAGAGAAGATGTTGCCGGAGATGGAGGCCGCCCTGAGCGCGGCGGTCAGGGGCCGGAGCCCCTTTTCTCTGAAAGTATCCGGGATAGGGACATTCCCGGATTTAAGACGGCCCAGGGTCATCTGGATCGGTCTTAGGGAGCATGGCAATAACCTGATCAGACTGCAGCGGGGTGTTGAAGAGGAGTTTAACAAAATAGGATTTTCCTCAGAAGGCCGGGAATTTACTCCCCATATTACTCTGGGCCGCATCCGTTCTCAGAGACATGTGGAGAAACTGCTGAGCCTTATAGAGAAAGAAAGGGATGTAGAGCTAAACGGCTTTGATGCCTCCTGTGTCCATCTCATGCAAAGCCAGTTAAGGCCCACAGGGGCTGTGTATACGGAACGATATTCTGTGGAGTTGCAGGGTTAATATGAAAACATGGCATAAACTAATCATTGGTGATTCAAGGCAGATGATAGAGATTCCTGATGAATCTGTTCACCTTGTCATCACCTCCCCACCTTACTGGCAATTAAAGGATTATGGGAGCAGCAACCAAATAGGTTTCAATGACACCTATGAAGAATATATTAACAACTTGAATTTAGTCTGGAAAGAGTGCTATAGGGTCATGCATAAAGGGTGCCGGTTGTGCGTCAACATCGGCGATCAATTTGCCCGGTCTGTCTATTATGGAAGATATAAAGTAATTCCAATACGTACAGAGGTCATTAAGTTTTGTGAAACCATAGGTTTTGACTATATAGGTGCAGTAATCTGGCAGAAAGTTACAACCTGCAATACAACAGGTGGAGCAACAATCATGGGATCTTTTCCTCACCCGCGAAATGGGATTCTTAAGATAGATTATGAATTTATTTTGATTTTCAAAAAATATGGAGATCCTCCGAAGGTCGGCAGAGATATTAAGGAACAATCCAGATTAACACAGGAAGAATGGAATCAATACTTTGCGGGGCACTGGAATTTTCCGGGTGAGCGGCAAGATAAACATCTGGCAATGTTCCCGGAAGAATTACCCCGGCGTCTGATCAAAATGTTTAGTTTTGTCGGCGATACGGTACTTGATCCTTTTTTAGGCAGTGGAACAACATCTGTTGCATCTGAAAAATTAAACAGAAACTCTGTAGGGTATGAAATAAATGAAGACTTTCTGCCTATTGTCGAAAATAAATTGGGAGTAAAGCAAAATGCTGTTATTAAAAAAAATTATTTTGAAATATTGAGGCAAAAAGAGACTGACATAGACTTCAAAGAGAAAATTAAGGAGTTGTCTTATATATTCAAGGATCCGGTAAAGTTTGACAAGAAAGTAGACCCCAAAAAACTGAGATTCGGTTCAAGAATAGATAACTCAGAAGGCCACAATAGGGAAAGCTACTATTCAGTAAAAGAGGTTTTAAGTCCGGAACTCATATTATTAAACAATGGCCTTAAATTGAAATTGCTTGGTATTAAGGAGAAGAAAGAGGCAAATGGCGAAGCTGTAAAATTTTTGTTGTCAAAGATTAAAGGAGAGAAAGTCTTTATAAAATATGACACAATCAAATATGATGAAGCGGGAAATCTATTGTGTTATCTATACCTGCGGAACAAGACCTTTATTAATGCTCATTTGATCAAAAGCAAATTGGCCGACGTAGATACTGCATTGGATTATAAATACAGATCTAAATTTATGGCATTAAGAGGATAAACATAATGACAAAAGAGTGGGTCTTAGACAGCGAGGGGAAAAATCTTAAATTCAAAAGAGAAACATTGCTGAATTATGGGATGAATCGTTGGGGGTTGAACAAGACCTCCAGTGTTGGACCGACTTCTGAATTAATCAGACAATGTGCGCCTGATTCTTTTGAAGAATGGGAGACTTTTTATTTTGGGAATGCCAGACAGAAGAAGCGTGACGGAATTAAATTGACCAGAGAATATATCAGCGGGTTAGGTCAAAAACTTTACGTGAAGCTCTCTGAAGTGGTCCAGAATGAATTGGCTTCTATTCAGGAGGAAGAATGCATAGATTACGCTTATAATCTCGTTTTGAACAGGACTTATGAAGGATATAGGTCAGAGATTGATACGGTATATGGACAATTGGAGTCTATCCTGTATGTCAAGATTCACCCTGCCCCGGATGAGTGGGATAGAACTTTCAATGTTGATTTTTACATCCAGGTTGATAGCAAATATATTGGCCTCCAGATAAAACCAATATCTTCAGGTCAGTCGTTAAATCAATATCAGTGGATTAAAATGCATGAAGTGAATCATGAAAAATTCAGGACTAAGTTTGGCGGTAAAGTTTTTTTCATTTATTCAGTGAAGGCTGGCAAGAAGAAAAAAATATACAATGTCGAAGTGATTGATGAAATTAAACAAGAAATCGAGAGATTGAAAAATTGAACATAAAACAAAATAACCATCAATAAAAGGAGACAATCATGGGGGAGAAAGAACAGAAGATAAAGGCATTGGATCTGGCCCTTTCGCAGATTGAAAAGCAGTTCGGAAAGGGGGCCATTATGCGCCTGGGGACAGACGGCGCCATGCCGGAGATTCCGGCGATATCCACAGGGTCTCTGGGGCTCGATATGGCCATCGGCGTTGGCGGGGTGCCGCGGGGGAGGGTCATCGAGATATTTGGTCCGGAGTCTTCAGGAAAGACCACGCTCTCTCTCCATGTCATTGCAGAGGCGCAAAAGAATGGCGGAGCGGCCGCCTTTATCGATGCGGAGCATGCCCTGGATATAGGGTATGCAAGGAAACTTGGGGTGAATGCGGATGATCTCCTGGTCTCACAGCCGGACACCGGGGAGCAGGCCCTTGAGATCGCAGAGACCCTTGTGAGAAGCGGGGCGGTAGACGTGATCGTGATAGACTCTGTGGCGGCCCTTGTGCCGCGGGCGGAGATCGAGGGGGAGATGGGAGATGCCCATATGGGGCTTCAGGCACGATTGATGTCCCAGGCATTGAGGAAATTGACGGCCGCTATCAGCAAGTCCCTCACCACAGTCATCTTCATCAACCAGATCAGGATGAAGCTCGGAGTCATGTTCGGGAACCCTGAGACGACTACCGGCGGAAATGCCCTGAAGTTCTACTCATCGGTCAGATTAGACATCCGAAAGATCGAGTCCCTGAAGGAGGGTCAGGATGTGACAGGGAACCGGGTGCGGGTCAAGGTGGTCAAGAATAAACTGGCCCCGCCCTTTAAGCAGGCAGAGTTTGATATCCTGTTTGATGAAGGGATATCGAGGATAGGCGAACTGATTGATATTGGGGTGGATAAGGGGATCGTCGAGAAAAGCGGTTCCTGGTATGCCTACAAAGGGGAGAGGATTGGCCAGGGGAGGGAGAATGCCAGACAGGCATTAAAGGAAAATGCGGTCCTGGCGAAGGATATCGAGGTCAGGATAAAAGAGTCCTGCGGGTTACAGAAGGCAGGGGTTAAACCTCAGGAAAAGAAGGGGACACAGGGGGGATAGATCGCATGAATATAAACGAACTCCTTACCACTGCTGTATCCAAGGGTGCATCCGATCTCCATATCAAGGTCGGCACCTATCCTATCATGAGGGTCAACGGGGAACTGGCGCCCCTGGATCAGCAGAACAGGATCAGCCAGGAGGATGCCGTATCGATGTTATCCACCATCATGAATGATACCCAGAAAAAACGCTACATAGAGAAGAAGGAGGTGGATCTCTCTTACGGCATCTCAGGCCTCGGCCGTTTCAGGGTGAATGTATTCCAGCAAAGGGGCACCATAGGGTTGGTCTTCCGTGTCATCCCCATGAAGATCCTGACCATTGAGGAACTCGGCCTCCCCAAGATATTAGAGAAGCTTGCGATAGAGCCCCGGGGGTTGATACTGGTCAC
>JACROQ010000002.1 GCA_016214375.1 Nitrospirota bacterium
TTTATCAGATTCTTCGCTTCGCTCAGACGCCGTCCTGAACGAAGTGAAGGAATGACAAATAGTGCTTCTGGCGACTTTTTACGAGTTCATCAATCATAGCAATCCAAAAGCGGATTGTCTATTGTTCTTATTTGTTGTAATATATGCCACTCCTTACACGCTATGTTTACAAACTTTATCATGACCTTTATCCCCTTATTTGTTGCCTTTGACGCGATTGGCGTTCTCCCGATTTATCTATCCCTTACTCAGGACATGGACAAGGGTGTGAGGGGGCGGGTACTGCGGCATTCCATCATTACCGCCTCGGCCATTACCGTGTTATTCCTGCTCATCGGCAAAGGGATATTTATCATCCTTGGGATCACGATCTCGGATTTTCAGATAGGCGGGGGGCTTATCCTGCTGGTGATCGCCATTACGGACATCATCTTTTCGGAACAAAGGAGCCGGAAGCCGCACCCGACGGTGGGCACAGTCCCTATCGGCACCCCTTTAATCGCCGGTCCGGCAGCCCTGACGACATTGATCATGTTGAGTGATATCTTCGGTATCCCGGTGACCATGATCTCCTTAGTCGTGAATATTATCATCGTCTGGATCATCTTCTCATCTGCCAGTCGTATCATCCTGTTTCTGGGAGAAGGGGGAGCGAGGGCGGCCTCCAAGGTGTTTTCCCTGTTTCTTGCCGCAATAGCCGTGATGATCATACGGAGAGGGATAGAGGGGGTACTGAAGATATACTGAAATCCTACAAATTTGTAAAGTTCAACCTGTCTTTAGAACAATATTGTAGTAAATTTTAAGAATCTCTAAAATACTATCTTATGTAAAATCCTTTAAAATCATACAGTTATATATGCCAAGTCTTATGGCATGTAACTTGTACTATGTCATTGCCGTGTCCATTGGCCATGACCCCAAAAGGATAGTGCAGTTAAAAGACGTAGTCGCATCGATTGAAAGGATGTATATCCTTCAGGCGTTGGAGGAGACGAACTGGATTCAGGCAAGAGCAGCGAAAAGGCTCGGGATAACACAGAGGATGCTGGGGTACAAGATAAAGAAGTACAAAATCATCCTAAAACAAAACCAAAAAGGAGGAAAAAAAGATGAAGGGACTAACTAAAATCATGAGCACACTGTTTTTCGTGGGCGTACTGGGTGTCGCAACAGTCCATGCCACACCGTCTACGACCTACTGGACCACTTCCACGATGGATGTCCAGCCGTATAAGGTCTGGCACTTGGGGATTGATAACTATTTCACCCTTACCAGTAAGGGGGCCAGCAAGACTTTGAATGACCTTTCTACAGATATGGGGCTGACCGTGGGCGTTCTCCCTTTTGAAAAGTTAAATCTTGAAGTCGGAATGGACTACTTGGAAGGAACTGATTATCCATTAATTTTCAACTTCAAATTTGGAACCCCGGAAGGATCCCTCTCTTCTGGTTCCCCTGGTATTGCCCTTGGTATGTATGGTATTGGAACAAAAAGCAATTCTGGGAACTCCACCAATGTTATCCATGGAATGATTGGAAAGACTATCCCCCAGATTGGGCGAATCCACGTTGGAGCTTACAGCGGAGACAAAGATGTACTGAAAAGTTCCACAGGAAAGGAAGAGGCTACCGGTTTTATGATCGGGTGGGACCGCTGGCTGGTGAAGGACAAGTTTATGCTGGCGGCTGATTACGCGTCTGGCAAAAATGCTGTGGGCGGCGGTGGTTTCGGTCTCTACTGGTTCTTTGCGCCAAACGCCAGCATGTTGATGGGGCCGGTATGGTTCAACGACAAAGGGATTAACGGTGAGTGGAAATGGACCACCCAGTTGGATGTTAATTTTTAAATGGGCATTATATAGGATGGTGGGCAATGCCCACCCTACGATAGCAGCAATCTGGTTGCTCAAAGCCCAATGAATTGGGCAACTACATATAGATAATGTCAACGCTGCAAAACAAGATTGTAGTAGTTGCCCGATTTATCGGGCTAAAGGGGATTTTCAAATGAAGAAATGGAGGGATTTAAGATGTTAAGGTTTCTAAGATATATATTACTTATCCTATCAATCGTGATGCTATCATCCACGTTTAGTATGGCAGAGGAACAGGTGCAGACCACTCCTCCTACTACGCCGGTGGTGACTGAAGAGGCACAGCCTGTCCAGTCAGTATCTCCGGCAACGCCTGAACCTGATCCATCCGGAGCTAAGAGTGGCGGGGCGGCAGATGTGATTGGGGCAAGTGCCAATGCCCCTACTGCCGATGATCTGAAAAATCTAGGGCCTAAAGAGCCCCTTGCGGTAAAACTGGCAGATCTGGTGGGGCACAACAGGATAGCCGTCAACATAGTCTGGACATTAGTCTGCGGCTTTCTGGTCATGTTCATGCAGGCCGGTTTTGCCTTAGCAGAGACAGGGTTTACAAGGGCAAAGAATGCAGGGCATACCATGGCAATGAATTTCATGATTTATGCTATCGGAATGCTTGGCTACTGGATCTGCGGTTTCGCCCTGCAGATGGGGGGCGTAGGGGGTGTTGCCACACTCGGCGGCGGGACTGCCCTTAATAGTGAATTTGTTATTCATCTGTTTGGAAAGGACTTTGGCCTCTTTGGGACAAATGGATTCTTTCTATCCGGGGTAACTTATGATGCCGTCATCTTTACGATCTTCTTATTCCAGATGGTATTCATGGATACGACGGCTACAATACCTACGGGTTCGATGGCTGAACGCTGGACGTTTAAGTCATTTGTGTTTTACGGATTCTTTATCTCGATGTTTGTTTATCCGCTTTATGCAAACTGGGTATGGGGCGGAGGCTGGCTGTCTCAGCTCGGCAAGAACTTTGGTCTGGGACATGGCACCGTTGATTTTGCAGGGTCATCTGTCGTTCATATGACAGGGGGAGTGGCTGGACTTGTGGGGGCGGCGATACTCGGCCCAAGGATAGGGAAATTTAGCCGGGATGGAAAACCAAATGCGATCCCCGGGCATCATATCCCCATGGCGCTTACAGGATGTTTTATCCTTGCATTCGGTTGGTTTGGATTCAATGCAGGCTCATCCCTTGCAGGCGGGGATTTGAGGATCGGTGTCATAGCAACCAATACCATGCTCGCATCGGCTGCCGGGGCCTTTGCTTCATTGCTCTATATGTGGAATTTCTACGGCAAACCTGATGTCTCTATGGCTGCCAACGGCTTTTTAGCAGGGCTTGTCGCCATTACAGCGCCCTGTGCCTTTGTAAACTCTGTTTCAGCAGTAATCATTGGGGCAATCGCAGGAGTGCTCCTGTGCATCAGTGTATTTTTCGTTGAGCGCACCCTGAAGGTTGATGACCCTGTAGGCGCAATATCCGTTCATGGTGTAAACGGGGCATGGGGCCTTCTGTCATTGGGACTCTTTGCTGATGGGACCTATGGCGATGGGTTGAACGGTGTTACCGGCACTGTCACAGGGTTGTTTTATGGTAATCCATCACAATTCGCCGCCCAGATTATGGGTGTCATTACCAACTTTGTGTTTGTATTTGTCGTGATGTATATCTTCTTTAAGATACTGGATATGATAGTCCCGCTCAGGGTGTCAGGAGAGGTGGAGATTGAAGGTCTCGACCAGAGCGAGGTGGCAGTTACTGCATATCCGGACTTCAGTATAAATAAGACTCACCAATAATTATTGGAGGGACTATGAAAAAGATAGAGGCGATCATCAAACCCTTTAAGATCGATGATGTCAAAAATGCCTTGAACCAGACAGGGATTACGGGTATGACAGTCTCTGAGGTGAAGGGTTTTGGCCGGCAGAAGGGACATACAGAGCTATACAGGGGAGCAGAGTATGTGGTGGATTTTCTGCCAAAGACAAAGATAGAATTGGTTGTATCTGATGAAATGGTGGAGAAAGTTATTTCATGCATCACAGATACCGCGAAGACGGGCAAGCTGGGAGATGGGAAGATATTCATTGCAGATGTCATTGAGGCTGTCAGGATAAGGACGGGGGAGAGGGGCAACGATGCCCTCTGATAGAAGATATAACAGAAAATACTCCTTTACAATTTTTTTACCTTTTGTTAATCTTGGGCGACGTTTCGAACCTTGAACAGCTTTTGTACAGGACTTAAGTATCAACGCTAAGTGAGGGAGGTAGCTTATGAAAAAGATAGAGGCCATCATAAAGCCATTCAAACTGGACGAGGTCAAAGATGCCCTTAATAAGATAGGGATCAAGGGGAATACCGTGACAGAGGTGAAGGGTTTTGGCCGTCAGAAGGGGCATACAGAGCTATACAGGGGCGCAGAGTATGTTGTGGATTTCCTTCCCAAGATAAAAATTGAGGTGGTGGTAACGGACGATATGGTGGAAAAGGTGATTGAGACGATTGTCAATACGGCAAAGACCGGCAGGATAGGGGATGGAAAGATCTTTGTGACCAATGTGGAAGAGGTTGTCCGCATTCGGACCGGCGAACGGGGAGAGGACGCGATATAGGCAGCAGGCGGCGCTCAACGTATTTATGGCCTGCGTAAGAAACGAGGCAGGAAGTAAGATGACAAGATGAATACTGTCCGTATCGGCATTGCCCAGATAAATGCAGGTGTAGGGGATCTGGAAGGAAATGTAGAAAAAATACTCCAATTTGCAGAAACGGCAAGCAGGCAGGGCGCTGATATCGTAGCCTTTCCTGAGCTGGCAGTTACAGGGTATCCTCCGGAAGACCTCCTTTTGAAGCCCAAATTCGTAGAAGATAACTATGCCTCCCTTGTGAGGATAGTGAAAAAGACTTCTCTGCTGGAGATGGTCCTTGTAGTCGGTTTTGTGGACAGGAGTGACGATATCTACAACGCAGCGGCCGTCATTAGCAGGGGTAAAATAGCGGGGATATACCATAAGAATTATCTCCCCAACTATGGGGTCTTTGATGAGAAACGTTATTTTAAAACCGGTACCGGATGTCCCCTCTTTCTCTTATGGGGCATTCCAGTAGGTATCAATATCTGTGAAGATATATGGTATCCGGACGGGCCTTGTATGAGTCAGGCATTGGCGGGCGCTCAGATCATCATCAATATCAATTCATCACCCTATCATGCAGGCAAGTGGCGGTTCAGAGAACGTATGGTATCCACCCGTGCCTCAGATAATGCGGTCTTTATCGCCTATGCGAATATGGTAGGGGGGCAGGATGAACTTGTATTCGACGGGCACAGTATGGTATTTAACCCGAGGGGTGAGTTAATCGCCAGGGGTAAACAATTTGAGGAAGATCTTATTATGGCGGATGTAGACTTGCAGTTGGTTGAGTTGGCAAGGCTGCATGACCCCAGGAGAAGAGAGAAGATGTCCTCCCCCCAGGTCAGCCCACAGATGACAACGGTGAAGGTGTCTGACGCGATCCCTAAAAAGAAGCCTAAAAAGAAGAAGGTACGGCTATCCCCTCGGGCTGCAGAGCCACTCTCTTCGACAGAAGAGGTCTATCAGGCGCTTATACTTGGGACGCGGGACTATGTCAGGAAGAACGGATTTAAGAAGGTGGTCATAGGGTTAAGCGGCGGTATCGATTCATCGCTTGTCGCGGTGATTGCAGTGGATGCCCTGGGGAAGAAGAATGTTGCGGGTGTATTTATGCCCTCTCAATATACCCTGTCAGAGAGCGGAGAGGATGTTCAAGGGCTGGTTAAGAACCTCGGCATAAGGCTTGTTACAATCCCCATACGGGATATTTTTAAGGACTACCTCAACACGCTTTCTGAAGAATTCATCGGACTGAAACCGGATGTGACAGAGGAAAATATCCAGGCCAGGATCCGAGGGAATATCATGATGGCCCTGTCAAATAAGTTTGGCTGGCTTGTGCTGACCACAGGGAACAAGAGCGAGATGAGTGTAGGGTATGCCACGCTTTATGGGGATATGGCGGGCGGTTTTGCGGTGATCAAGGATGTCCCCAAGACCCTCGTCTATGAGCTTGCCAGGTATAGAAACATGAGGGGGCAGGAGGGGTTGTCGCCTATCCCTGAAAGGGTCCTTGTCAAAGAGCCGACAGCAGAACTGCGGCCGGGGCAGAAAGACACAGACTCCCTCCCGCCATACGAGATATTGGACCCGATCCTCCACGCCTATGTAGAAGAGGACAGGTCAGTTAAAGAGATTACGGCCATGGGGTATAGAGAGGAGACCATTGCGAGGGTCGTCTCTATGGTGGACCGGAGCGAATATAAAAGGAGACAGGCCCCTCCGGGGATAAAGATAACCCCGAGGGCCTTTGGAAAGGATTGGAGAGTACCTATAACGAACAGGTATAAAAGATAGGCCGATGATGCTGAAAAATGCCCATCTGCGGCGTCAGGACTGCGGATTCTTCGCCTCGACGTACAGGGAGTGCGCCTCGGCTTGAATCCTTGTCCTTCCTTGCATCTGGACATTTTTGAGCGTCATCGGTGTAATAGATAGCAGAAAGTAGGGGCAGGGCTTGATGCCTGTTCGGTAAATATACTAACCTTTAATATTAGAAAAGGAGGTAGGTAAAAGATGACACCGCGTGAAGTATTAGAGTTTGCAAAAAAGAATAAGGTAGTAATGGTAGATCTGAAATTTATGGATTTCCCGGGGCTTTGGCAACATTTTTCGATCCCGATCAGTGCACTGGATGTGTCTTCATTTGAGGATGGGGTAGGGTTTGATGGTTCGAGCATCCGTGGTTGGCAGGCGATAAACAACAGTGATATGCTGATAATTCCGGATCCTGATTCAGCCTTTATGGACCCATTTACAGAACATCCTACATTATCGATGATCTGTAACATTATAGATCCTATTACCAGGGAACACTACAGCAGAGACCCGCGTTATGTTGCTCAAAAGGCAGAGGCCTATCTTAAATCCACAAAGATTGCGGATACAGCCTATATGGGGCCTGAGGCAGAGTTTTTTGTCTTTGATGATATCCGGTATGATCAGAATGCACACTGCGGGTATTATTTTGTAGATTCCGTAGAAGGTCAGTGGAATACGGGGCGGGAAGAGGGTCCCAACCTTGGCTACAAGACCAGATATAAGGAAGGGTATTTTCCTGTACCCCCTATGGATACCATGCAGGACCTCAGGTCAGAGATGGTACTTATAATGCAACGGTGCGGAATTGAAATAGAGGCTCAGCATCATGAGGTTGCAACAGCAGGTCAGAATGAGATTGACATGAGGTTTGATACCCTCACCCGTGTTGCAGATAAGCTCCTGATATACAAATATGTCGTAAAAATGGTTGCCCGCAGGCATAACAAGACAGCGACTTTTATGCCCAAACCTATCTTCGGGGATAATGGGTCGGGGATGCATACCCACCAGAGTCTCTGGAAGAATGGGAAACCATTGTTTGCAGGGAACGAATATGCAGGCATAAGCCAGATGGCGCTTTTTTATATCGGTGGGATACTCAAGCATGCCCCTGCACTTGCGGGTCTGACCTCTCCTACGACTAACTCTTACCGGAGGCTGGTGCCTGGCTTCGAGGCCCCGGTGAACCTTGCCTACTCCAGCAGAAACAGGAGCGCCTCGATCAGGATCCCGATGTATTCAGCCAGTCCAAAGGCGAAAAGGATAGAGGTCAGATTCCCTGATGCCTCCTGCAACCCCTACCTGGCCTTCTCTGCGATGCTGATGGCAGGGCTTGATGGCATTGAGAATAAGATAGATCCAGGGGCCTCCCTTGATAAGGACATCTATGATATGAAGCCGGAAGAATTGGCGGATATCCCTTCGCTTCCAGGATCACTGGATGAGGCGCTCTCCAACCTGGAGAATGATAAAGACTTCCTCCTCAAGGGTGGGGTCTTCACAGAAGATGTCATAGAGACATGGATTACGTACAAGAGGGCAAAAGAGGTGGATGCTATAAGGCTCAGGCCGCATCCTTATGAGTTTAACCTCTACTTTGATATTTAAGACCAACTACTGGTGGGGTCAGGTCTTGAATTTTGACTAACAAAGTCAAAATTCAAGACCTGACCCCACCTCTACCCTAAAACTACTTCCCATTCCCTGTCTGTAATGGTAGAATACATCCCCACATATGCGCTGCCCAAGATGCGGATATACGACATTTGAATTTGAGACCTGCCCCCAGTGTGAGGGCGGCTTAGAGTCTGAACAAGGGACCGCTATGTCTCCTGCCGTAAAAGGTGGTTTCTGGCTAAGGCTTGTAGCCTTGGTTATAGATTATGTCATTATATTAATTCTTGCGCCTATTGTTGAATATGCAATAGAATTGGGGGGGGTAACAGCTAACATATCACCTGATAAGCAAGATAATTTATTTTTTGTCATTTTATATGTCATTGTAGTTCTCTATTTTGTAATCTACATTGGATGGTTTGGTCAAACGCCGGGGAAGATGGTATGTAAACTCCGTGTGATAAGAACGACAGGTGAACCTGTGAGCTACAGGAGGGCGTTTTTAAGATTTCTTGGATACCATGTATCCTTTTTACTCCTTGGGTTTGGTTTTATCATGGTCGCCGTGGACAGGAATAAACGAGGGCTCCATGACCTTATTGCCGGAACCTGTGTTATCAAGGTAAGGGAATAGCAGGCTGTTGAAAAAGTCTGGCCCTTTGTCATTCTGAGGAGCCGAAGGCGACGAAGAATCTGATCAACCTTTGATTTGCTTAGGAGTCAGATCCTTCGCTTCGCTCAGGATGACACGCAAAAGGCTGTTTCAACAGCCTGCTAAGGCTTCAGGTCCCAGGCGGCCCTCGCAAGCATGTAGCCCGTCAGGACATGCATCACAGAAGTGGCCATGATGATATGGGTGTAGAAAGGTATCGCGGCCAGAATGGCGATAGTCCTTACAAAATATACCCCTGCCAGGACCATTGTGAACTTCCTGTATCCTTTATAAATGAGGTATGGGAAGACCAGTACCATTAGCCCCCCTGCCGTATAAAACAGGGGGTCCACATACCTGCCGAAACTGTGCCTCGGCATACGGAAGATTGCCACATAAAAGTAGAAGGCGGCGTTCGCGATATAAAAAAAGGCAGCCTGATGGTATTTTTTAATCTGATCTCCCTGATCTTCCTGAGGTATTGCATGCATTATATCAGAAAATTTGACAGCCGTGTAAAAAGTCTTGACGGTGGACGGCTTCGTAAAACCTCCATCACCCACAAAAGTGGGTACCCGAAGGCACACAAATCCTGAGGAATGAGGCGTACTTTTTAGGTACGCCGCAATGACGAAGGATGCAGTGCAACGCCGCAGATGGAGGTTTTACGAAGCCGTCAAAATTGATGAACTCGTAAAAAGTCCTTCACTGTCACCCTGAGCGAAGCGAAGGGTCTGATAACTCATTGTTTTATCAGATTCTTCGCTTCGCTCAGAATGACAAATAGTGCTTCTGGCGACTTTTTACGAGTTCATCAAATTCTTGCAAAACAGCCATCAATTTAATACTATGTCTCTATGACGAGAGGAATCGTTACCATAAACGAGGATGCGGAGTCCATAATCCGGGCAGAGCATCACGACCCGTTCTCATACCTTGGGATGCACCCGGCAGAGATGGAGGGGAGGAAGCTCGTCGTCGTACGGGCCTTTATACCAGAGGCAGAAACGGCTGAGGTTATGGATCTCGAAAGAAGGGGTATTACCTGCCCCATGGAGAAGATCCACCCTGACGGGCTCTTTGAAGGGGTCATAGAAGACCGGCAAAAGGTGTTCCCATACCGGTTTAAGATAACTGATTCCTTTGGGAATGTCAGCGAGTTCCATGACCCGTATTCATTTCTCCCTATCATGAGTCCTTATGACCTTCACCTCTTTGCCGAGGGTAAAAACTACTTTGTATATCAGAAGATGGGGGCCCACCCCATGTCGGTCAATAATATCAGAGGGGTCTATTTTGCCGTATGGGCGCCCAATGCCAGGCGGGTGAGCCTTGTGGGTGATTTTAATAGTTGGGATGGGAGGAGGCATCCCATGCGCGTACTGGGGGGGTCAGGGGTATGGGAACTCTTTATCCCCGGCCTTTCTGAGGGTGAGGTATACAAATACGAAGTAAAGACGACGGATGACCTTGTCTTATTAAAGAGTGACCCCTATGGTTATCTTTATGAAATGAGGCCAAAAAGCGCCTCGATCGTTTATAATCTGGAACATTACCAGTGGAGTGACACCAGGTGGATGTCTGATCGTCAGGGGAAAGACCCCCTCCACTCTCCGGTCTCTATCTATGAGGTCCATCTGGGTTCATGGCGCAGAAGTCCTGAAGAGGGAAGCAGGTTTCTGTCATACCGGGAACTCGCCCACGAGTTGGTGGACTATGTGAAGGAGATGGGGTTCACTCATGTAGAACTCCTTCCGGTTGCAGAGCACCCCTTTGACGCGTCATGGGGTTATCAGGTGACAGGGTATTTTGCCCCGACAAGCCGCCATGGGGAACCGGAGGATTTCATGTACCTGGTAGATCACTGCCACCAGAACGGCATAGGGGTGATACTGGACTGGGTCCCCGGACATTTTCCAAGGGATGCCCACGGGCTTTCATGGTTTGACGGGACGGCCCTCTATGAGCACCTCGACCCACGGAAGGGGGAGCATAAGGAGTGGGGGACGCTCATCTTTAACTATGGACGGAATGAGGTGCGGAATTTTCTACTTTCCAATGCCCTGTTCTGGTTCGAAAAATATCATATCGACGGGGTTCGTGTAGACGCTGTGGCCTCAATGCTCTATTTAGACTATTCGCGTCAGGAGGGTGAGTGGGTCCCCAATAAGTACGGCGGACGGGAAAATCTTGAGGCCATTGATTTTATCAGGGAGTTTAATGAACTGATCTATAGATATTTTCCGGGGATAATGACGATAGCAGAGGAGTCTACGGCATGGCCGTCTGTCTCAAGACCGACATACCTGGGGGGTCTGGGTTTCGGGCTGAAATGGAATATGGGATGGATGCACGATACGCTGGAATATATCTCCAAGGACCCCATCCACAGAAAATATCATCAGGGTAACCTGACATTCTCTCTTCTTTATGCATTCCATGAGAATTTTGTCCTCCCCCTGTCTCACGACGAGGTCGTCCACGGGAAGAGTGCCCTTCTTGACAAGATGCCGGGAGATTTCTGGCAGAGATTTTCAAACCTGAGGGCGCTCTATGGTTATATGTACGGACATCCCGGAAAAAAACTCCTCTTTATGGGCGGGGAGATAGGGCAGTGGATTGAATGGAACCATGCGGAGAGTCTTGACTGGCACCTTCTCCAGTATGAGCCACACCAGAAGCTGCAGAGATTTGTCAAAGACCTGAATGCCCTTTACAAGAGGGAGCCCGCTCTCTATGAGATCGATTTTGATTATACCGGATTTGAGTGGATAGACTTCCATGATGCAGACAATTGCATACTCTCCTTTCTGAGAAGAGGCAGGACCTATGATGATATCTTGATCTTTGTGTGCAATTTTACCCCTGTCCCTCGCTATCCCTACAGGATTGGGGTGCCTAAGGCTGGATTTTACAGGGAGTTAATGAATAGTGATTCTGAGATATACGGCGGTGGCAATATGGGAAATTCCGGAGGGGTCTATGCAGAGACTACTCCATGGCAGGGAAGACCCTATTCTATAGAACTTGTACTCCCCGCCCTTAGCGTACTCATCTTTAAACCGGAGTAGCCGCAGGCTTTAGCCTGCGACACGCCGCAAGCTGCGAGAATAACGCAACCTGAAGGTTCTCCCCCACAAGGATGACATTGGGGTCCTGCCTGAGGATGGAGCGCAGGCAGTTGGCAAAGGAGAGGCCAATTTCAGGCTTTACCTGAATCTGATTGATCCCCTCGATATGATACTCGATCGGGTCTTCCACAGTCATAATATTGATCTCTCGTGAACGCA
>JACROQ010000158.1 GCA_016214375.1 Nitrospirota bacterium
AAATCTTCTTAAGATGGAAAAAGATCTTATAAATCCACCGATCATTTTTGTGACAGAGACCATCTTTGAGAGAATATCTTTATTCACAATCCCGCCGGCAGGGATCGTCTCTAACCTGTATCCTTCCTTCGGCAGTATCCTGGCCTCTATCCCCTGTTTTGTACCCACAAAGAGTACTTCAGAATCAGGCCCCTGTCTACTAAATTCTTCTGCGACGGCGATCCCCGGATAGAGATGTCCTCCGGTGCCGCCGCCTGCAATCAATATACGCATATGAGGGATACCCAAAGGCATCAGACCCTAACTGTTAAGATGTCAATCTAAAGTCCGGTGCCTGCTGTATATCGTCTGAGTTGAATAAATATCTTCTGTTAACCTTTTTATTAGAGTGTGTATGCATCTCCATTTGAAGCGTTACCGGGGATCTTCCGGACAGGGCATAGAGGATCCCTACCATGGTCATATTGGTGAGCAGAGAGGTCCCTCCAAAGCTCAGGAATGGGAGGGCGATACCCTTTGTGGGGAACAGACCTGTCACGATGCAGAGGTTCATCAGGATTTGTATCCCGATAAACAGGGAGATCCCTGAAGAGAGGTATCCCTCAAATGAACCCCAGTGGTGTTTAACGATCCTGAAACACCTCCACAGGAACAATACAAAGAGCAGGGTTACAGAGACAGTCCCTGCAAAACCCAGCTCCTCTCCCACCACTGCGAATATAAAATCGGTGTGCGCCTCCGGAAGAAAGAAGAGCTTCTGCCGGCCTTCCCCGATTCCGGTTCCCAGCAGGCCTCCGTCCCCAAAGGAGAGGAAGGACTGCACGATCTGGTAGCCCACGGTTGACGCGTGTTCCCACGGATTCAGGAAGGCGGTGATCCTCTGTCTCCTGTAGCCGATATTCAGGACGAGCATCAGGGCGACAGGGAGAAAGGATATAAAGAGTCCCAGGATATGCCGCCATCGGGCCCCTCCGATAAACAACATTGCCGCTGAGCCGGCCCCGATCACAACCGCAGTGCCGAGGTCCGGTTCAGCGATGATCAGAAGAAACATGATCCCTGTCAGTATCAGCGGTGGGAGGAAGCCATCAAAGAAGTCCCGGACCTTCTCCTCTTTTTTCACCAAATAGGCAGAGAGGTAGATAATGACCGACAGCTTTGCCAGTTCAGAGGGTTGGAAGGAGACAGGACCGAACCTGAACCATCGCCGTGCGCTGTTAATCTCAGAACCGATGCCGGGGATTAATACAAGGATGAGAAACAGGTAAGAGACGATCATCAGGGGGAGGGGGAGCCTTTTCAGGAGATCGGTATCGATTCTGGATGCGGTCAGCATCGCAATGATCGCAAGCGCCATCCATAAGATCTGCTTCTTCAGGAAATAAAAGGAGTCTCCATGGTTCTTCAGGGCAATGATACCGCTGGCGCTGTATACCATAATCAGGCCGATCCCGGCAAGACACATGACCAATACAAGGAGCAGCCGGTCTTTCCGGATATAATTTACTGAACGGGAGGAAGTTTCCATACCCTCTCCTTAAAGACCCTTCCGCGGTCTTCAAAATTCTTAAACATATCAAAACTGGCACAGGCCGGGGAGAGGAGTACAACATCCCCTTTGACCGCCTCTTTGTGGGCAATATAGACGGCCTCTTCCATGGAACCTGCATGGATCGTCGTCGTCAGATCGCCTGCCGCGCGCCTCAGTTTCTCCCTGGCCTCCCCTATCAGGATCAGTCTCTTGACCTTCTCCTGGATCAGGGGTCTCAACAGGGAGAAATCGCTCCCCTTGTCCCGTCCGCCGGCGATCAGCAGGATGGGTTCATTGAAACCCTCTATCGATTTGATGACGGCCCCGACATTGGTTCCTTTGGAATCGTTGATGTATTTTACCCCGTCTATCTCCCGTACAAACTCAAGTCTGTGCTCAAGGCCCGGAAACACTCTTAACGTCCCGGCTATGATCTCAGGGGTGCATCCCCGCAGGAGAGCCGCTGCCGCCGCCGCCATGGAGTTCTCCAGATTGTGTACCCCCTTTATCCCGATTTCCGATATCTCACAAAGCGTTTCCTGACGGCCGTTCATGTTTGAGACCAGCCGGCCCTCCTCAGCAAAGACCCCGTTTTCTACCTTCCTTCTCCTGCTGAAGACAATCACCCTTCCCCTGAACCTGGCGGAGACCTCCGTACTCCACGGCTCATCTCCGTTGATGACGGCAAAGTCATCTGCAGTCTGATTCTCAAATATCCTGAACTTGGCCTCTGCATATTCCTGTATGCCGGGGTATCTGTCCATGTGGTCAGGGGATATGTTCAGCAGGATAGATACGGACGGTTTGAAGTCCCCGATCGTTTCGAGCTGGAAACTGCTGAGCTCAGCCACCACGCAATCCGCGCCGCCCCCTGACAGGACATACTCCGTCAGCGGTGTGCCGAGATTTCCGCCCACAAACACCCTGTCCCCCTTTGCCTTTAATATCTCGCCGATCAGCGTCGTTGTCGTCGATTTCCCGTTCGAACCTGTAAGAGCTATCAGGGGGGCATCCAGGAGCTGATAGGCAAGCTCAATCTCACTGATGATCTTAACGCCGTTTTCTTTTGCCCGGACGAGGGGGTCTATGTTTTTCGGGACACCCGGACTCAGGATGATCAGATCTGCTGAGAGAAATGTCCCCGTGCTATGTCCTCCTGCCTCCATCTTTATCCCCAGTGCGGCAAGTTCTCTTGCCTCTGCAGACAGGGCATCCCAGGGGCTGCGGTCCGTGGCCGTCACCCGGGCGTTGTTGCGGACGAGGAGGCGTGACGCGGCAACACCGCTTCTGCCCAGGCCGACTACCAGCACTCTGCGATCTTTCAACTTCATCAAACCGGTTCACCCCCGTTATCTCAATTTCAGGGTACTCAGGGCAAGAAGGCCCAGCATAATCGATATAATCCAGAACCGCACGATGATCTTGGGTTCCTGCCACCCCTTGAGTTCATAATGATGGTGGAGGGGGGCCATTAAGAAGACCCTCTTCCCCTGTAACTTAAAGGATGCCACCTGGAATATAACCGAGACCGTCTCTAAGACAAAAATTCCTCCTACAATCACCAGCAGCAGCTCATGTTTGGATATGATGGCCACAGAGCCGAGCAGTGCCCCCAGTGGGAGCGATCCAACATCCCCCATGAACACGGAGGCAGGGTAGGTGTTAAACCAGAGGAAACCCAGGCTGGCGCCCAATACGGCACCGCAGAGTATGGCCAGTTCCCCGGATCCGTTGACGAATGGGATGAGGAGATAATTTGCGATCTTCGCATGTCCGGCCGCATAGGTAATAATGGTGTATATCATCGTAGCCACGATGACCGGCCCTATGGCAAGGCCGTCCAGGCCGTCTGTCAGGTTTACGGCATTGGAGGCCCCGACGATGATAAAGATGACCAAGGGGATATAGAACCATCCGAGATCAGGATTGACATTCTTTAAGAACGGCACCGTGAGCTTTGTCGAGTAGGCGGGGAGGGAGTAGAGGACATAGGCAATCACAGAGGCCACGATAATCTGAAGAGTGAATTTATACCGGCCTGCCAGCCCGGCTGATTTCTTTCTGACGACCTTCAGGTAATCGTCTGTGAAACCGATCAGACCGAAGCCGATGAGTGCGAACAGGACCAGCCAGATATAGAGGTTTGACAGGTCCATCCAGGACAGGGTAGCGAATAATATCACCATGATGATGAGAACTCCTCCCATCGTCGGTGTCCCTGATTTGGAGAGGTGGCTCCTGGGTCCGTCATCCCGGACGACCTGGCCGATCTGATACCGCTTCAGAAACTCTATCATATAGGGCCCGATGACGAGGGATAATATGAGGGCGGTCAGGATGGCATAGATCGTCCGCAGAGTGATATATCTGAAGACATTAAAGAAGGAATGGTACTCATGAAGCGAATACAGAATGTAATATAGCATATGATTTTAATGCAGACTCTCTTTAAGCCCCTCGATGATCCTCTCCATCTTCATCCCCCGCGACCCCTTTACCAGCAGCATGTCTCCTTGATGAAGCCACTGTTTTATCTTCTCGAGAGTCTGCGCATTATCCCTGCAGGTGATCACTCTGTCTTCAGACATACCGGCGCCGGTTGCACCCTCAGCCACATACTCTGCAAATTCGCCTACGGAGATCAGTCCGTCAATCCCTGCACCCGCGATGTAGATGCCGAGATCGCGGTGGGCGGTCGCCGCATTCTCCCCCAGCTCCAGCATATCCCCCTGGACGACAAACTTCTGTCTTCCCTCTTTAAGGCTCTTCAGCATATCGATAGCAGCGACCATGGAGGCCGGATTTGCATTATAGGTATCATTGAGGACATAAATTCCTCCCACATTTTCGATCGCACTCCTCATCTTTACCGGCGTAAACTTCTCTAATCCCTGTTGGATGTCCTTTAAGTCTGCCCCCACGGCATAGGCCGTTGCTGCGGCACATAAGGCGTTATAGAGGTTATGGAGCCCGATGACCTGCATGGGGATATTCACCTGTCCCAGCGGGCAGGTGAGTCTGAACGTCATCATCTCCGCAGTCTTGCCCGGGAGGGTGATATCTGCAATTTCTGTATAGACATCCGCGTGTGAAGACATCCCGACACTGACCACCCGGCACTGTACCATGGACTTGAACACGTCAAAAAAGGTATCATCCCGGTTCAGGATACAGACCCCATCCGCTTTGATGAAGTTGAGAATCTCCCCTTTTGCCTCGGCAACGTTCTCTATCCTTCCCAGCTTTTCAAGGTGGGTAGGGCCGATATTGGTAATCACCGCTGCCGTGGGGCCGGCGATCTGACAGAGTCTTGTGAGCTCTCTCCGGTCACTGATCCCCATCTCGATGACCGCCATATGGTGTGATGGGGTCAGCCTGAACAGCGTGAGGGGGACACCGATGTGATTGTTCATATTCCCTTCGTTCTTAAGGACAGAGAATTTATGACTCAGGATATGCCAGAGCATCTCCTTTGTGGTGGTCTTCCCATTGCTTCCGGTGATCCCGATCAGGGGGATGGAAAACTTTTCCCTGTAATAACGAGCCAACTCCTGAAGGGCATTGAGGGTATCTCCGGCGGCGACGAAGGGGATGCTGTGACTCTCTGTCTCTGTCAAAGAATCTGTAAGGGGGTAGCCCTCCCGGATGACCACACCCGAGGCCCCCTTCCTGACCGCCTCTTTAATAAAATTGTGCCCGTCAAAGTTTTCCCCCCTGAGGGAGATGAACAACTCCCCCT
>JACROQ010000159.1 GCA_016214375.1 Nitrospirota bacterium
AAGAGAAGAATACGGACAGATAGTTGTCAACGAGATGTTGAAATGCTGATCAATATGAGCTTCGCTCAGCGGTGTGCTACGCGGCGGTCAATAATTTAGTACCTGGGACTGTTATGCCCATGTTTGTGCAACAGACTCATATAACTGAAAAAAACAGGATTAGCCGGAGGGATTATATTATGAGAACGTCAGCGGTTAAGCAACTTAAACATCCGTATATTTCCATAAACGCCAAAATTTCAAAGGGTAGTCCTGTAATAACAGGCACAAGAATACGGGTTATTGATATTGCAATAGAATATGACCGACTTGGTTTAACTCCGGATCAGATCATTGATGCTCACCCTCATTTAAGACTTGAAGCAATACATGATGCATTATCATATTATTATGAGAACAGAAGCATGATGGACAAACAAATTAAGACTAAAAAGGATATGATCAGGAAACTTGCAAAAAAAGTTCCATCTATATTGAAAGATAAAATTGGCTGATCTTGTATTCTATACAAACGAAAGTGTAAGTGTTGCAGTTTCTGAAGGGTTACAACGGAGAGGTGTTAAAGCAGTATCTGCAAGAGACGCCGGCAACCTGGGCCTTTCAGATGAAGAGCAGCTTGTTTATGCAAGTAAGAATAACCTGGTTATTGTGACACATGATGATGATTTCTTGTCAATGGCGATGGAGATTGAACATAACGGGATTGCCTATGTACATCAGGAAAAATACAATGTAGGCGATTTAATCAGAAGGCTGAAATTACTATGGGAGACTACACAAGCTGAGAACATGATAAATCATGTGGAGTTTTTATGAATTTAGAGCCCCTCCCCCCGTTGCCTTGACATCCCCCGGCTAAACAGTACATAATGCCCCGACTCAATCATGGGATTTCTCAGAGCCAATCCACTTTCACTGTTGCTGGTGTTTGTGCCGGTCAGCGCGGTCCTGGAGTTGGTGCATGCCAACGCGACCTGGATCTTTGCAGCCTCGGCGCTGGCGATTATTCCCCTTGCAGGGCTGATGGGGAAGGCCACCGAATATCTGTCTGAAAAGATGGGGGCAGGGATCGGCGGCCTGCTGAATGCCTCGTTTGGCAACGCGGCCGAGCTGATCATCTCCCTGATGGCGCTTCGAAGGGGTCTGCATGAGGTCGTAAAGGCATCAATCACGGGATCGATTATCGGGAACATACTCCTGGTTCTCGGCCTGAGTTTGTTAGCCGGCGGGTTGAAGTTTGAACGGCAGATGTTTAACCGGACTGCGGCCTGCATGGGCGCGACCCTCCTGACGCTCAGCGCCATCGGGCTCGTCGTCCCTGCGATCTTTCATATGATCGTCCGGGGCGCCCCTGCTAATCATGAACAGGAGCTCAGTCTGGAGATCGCCATTGTCTTGTTTCTGACCTATCTCCTGAGCCTCGTATTTGCCCTGCGCACCCATAAGCACCTCTACGCAGGAGACGGGGTCCATACGGAGGATAAACCCGCCGGAGCAGCGGGATGGAGCAAGGCCACCTCTGTCCTGGTATTGCTGGGCAGCACGGCCTTCGTGGCCCTCATGGGCGAATTCCTGGTGGGCGCAGTAGAGCACACCGCGGAGACCTTTGGGATGACGAAGGTATTTGTCGGCGTGATTCTCGTTGCCATCATCGGGAATGCGGCCGAGCATAGCACAGCGGTCATCATGGCCATCAGAAATCAGATGGACCTGGCCATGAACATTGCAATCGGCTCAAGCATCCAGATTGCCCTTTTTGTCGCCCCGCTCCTCATTTTTATCAGTTATTTCCTCGGGCAGCCGATGGACCTCCTCTTTACGACCTTCGAGGTCATCTCCATAGGATTAGCCGTAGGAATCGTCAGCCTGATCTCAATGGATGGGGAATCGAACTGGATGGAGGGGGTACAGCTCATCGCTGTATACGTGATATTGGGGATGGCATTTTATTTTCTGCCATAGGCCTTTTACCATGCGGGCATAAAAAAATGATGCAACGGTTACTCATAGCTCTCCTTTGCCTCCTGCTGATTGGCGTAGGTGTCAGTGTGGGGACAGAATTGAATTCTGTCCCCAAAGAGGGAGGTACGGGGGGACTTGATCAAAAGCCTGCCTACGGGGATACCCTCGTGGAGGGGACCATCGGAGAACCGAGCATCCTCATCCCGATGCTTGCCGGGGACAGCGCATCGCATGATGTGGCAGGACTCATCTTTAACGGTCTTGTCAAATACGACAAGGACCTGACTCTCATCGGGGATCTGGCAGAGTCCTGGGAGGTCTCCAAAGACGGCCTTCAGATCACCTTTCATCTGTGGAAGGGGGTTCGATGGACCGACGGGGTCGAGTTCACTTCTGAAGACGTCCTCTTCGGATATAAGACAATCATCGCTGAAACGACCCCGACGGCCTATTCCGAGGACTATAAACAGGTCAAGAAGGCAGAAGCGCCGGATAAGTACACCTTCCGGGTCACTTATGACAAACCCTTTGCCCCTGCCCTGAGCAGTTGGGGGAGCCTGACTGTCCTTCCAAAACATCTTCTCGACGGGAAGGATATCACAAAGAGTGATCTGACCCGGAAACCGGTTGGGATGGGGCCGTTTAAGCTGACGAAATGGATCCCCGGACAGGAGGTCATCCTCGATACCAATCAGGATTACTTTGAGGGGAGGCCCTACATAGACCGGTATGTCTACCGTGTCATCCCGGACCCTGCCACCATGTTCTTAGAGCTCCAGGCAGGCGGGATAGACTGGATGGGCCTGACCCCCACGCAGTATCAAAGGCAGACTTCCACCCCCTACTTTGAGAAAAATTTTAACAAGTTCCGGTATCCCACCTTTGCCTATACCTACATGGGGTTCAACCTCTGCATCAAAAGGGATGAATCAGGGAAGTGCATTGAGAGGCATCCCTGGTTCGGGGATAAGAAGGTCCGCCAGGCCATTGCCTACGCCGTTGACAAGGAGGAGATCGTAGGCGGCGTCCTGTTTGGTCTTGGAAGGCCCGCAACAGGCCCCTATGTCCCGAACACCTGGCCTTATAATCCGGCAGTGAAGAAATACGAGTACAACCCTGCTAAGGCAAGGGCGCTCCTCGCAGAGGCAGGCTGGAAGGATACAGACGGGGATGGGCTCCTGGACAAGGACGGGAGGCCCTTTGAATTTACCATATTGACCAACATGGGAAACTCCCTCAGAATGAAGACAGCCACGATCATCCAGTGGAGACTCGGGATGATCGGGATCAAGGTCAATATCAGGGCCCTGGAGTGGTCTACGTTTATCAATGAGTTTATTGACAAGAGGCGGTTTGAGGTGGTGGTCCTCGGCTGGGGCATCGGGCTGGACCCGGACCAGTATGACATCTGGCACTCCAGCAAGACCAAGGAGAAGGAATTTAACTTCGTGAGTTATGCGAACCCGGAGGTGGATGAACTCTTAGAGAAGGGAAGAAGGACCTTTGACATCAATGAGAGGAAGAAGGCCTATTTCAGGATTCAGGAGATATTAGCGGATGAGCTCCCCTACCTGTTCCTCTATGTCCCTGATGCCTTACCCATTGTCCATTCCAGGTTCCATGGGATAGAGCCGGCGCCGATAGGGATCGGGTATAATATTCCCAAATGGCATGTGCCGAAGGATTTACAGAGGCATAAGATAGAACAATAAGGACGAATTAAGTATGGTGAACTCGTAAAAAGTCCTTCACTGTCACCCTGAGCGAAGCGAAGGGTCTGATAACCCATTATTTTATCAGATTCTTCGCTTCGCTCAGAATGACAAATGGTGCTTCTGACGACTTTTTACGAGTTCATCAAGTATGGTGTCCCCGGAATTATGCCTATCTATGAATACAGGTGTAATCAGTGTAAAAAGAGGGTGACGCTCCTCATCCTGAGCCGGTCCACTCAGGCCCGGTGCAGCCACTGCGGGGGGAGTGATCTTACCAGGCTCTTTTCCCGTTTTGCGGCCCCGAAATCTGAAGAGGCGAGAATGGAGTCCCTATCAGACCCGGCTAAGTGGGGTGACATCGGAGATGAAAATGACCCTGCGAGTATGGTAAAATTCATGAAGAAGATGGGCAGGGAATATGGGGATGAGCTTGGTGAAGATTTTGAACAAGAGCTGGAATCGGCGGCCGAGGAGGCCGCGCACGGGGGTCCTGCCGAAGGAGAGACCCTGCCGCCGGAATCCCCAGAGTCCCCAGAGTCCTGAGGATGCGATCACTCTATGAAACCTCTTCTGCACTCCTTCCTGATCAATGGTCCTTTCGATGACCCCGGACTCTGCATCGGAATCCAATGGGAGAGGCGGACGATACTCTTTGACCTGGGTGACATCTCGGACGTGGAGCCGTCAAGGCTGCTGAAGGTCTCTGATGTCTTCGTCTCCCACACGCATATGGATCATTTTGTGGGATTTGACCACCTGCTGAGGATCGTATTAAACCGTGAAAAGGGCCTTAGGATCTATGGCCCTCCCGGGATCATCGGCAACATTGAAGGGAAGCTGGGAGGATACACATGGAATCTGACAGAAGGGTATCCCTTATGCCTGCTGGTCACAGAGGTCCATCCAGACAGGCTGGTAAAGGCCGAGTTTTGTGCAAAGGATGGCTTCAGGCGGCACGATACAGGTTCTCTCCCCTTTTCAGGGATCCTTTTAGAGGAGGATATGTTTACCATCTCCTGCCAACACTTAGACCACAAGATCCCCTCTCTTGGGTTTGCCCTGAAGGAGAGATTTCACATCAACATTAATAAAGACAAGCTCCTCACGCTGGGCCTCCCTGTAGGTCCCTGGTTAAGGGACTTCAAGGAGGCCCTGTGGGAGGGAAGGTCTAAAGACGAACCCTTCTCTGTGCAATGGGAAGAGGATGGTCAGCGCCGATCACGAGACTTTCTATTGGGAGAGTTGAAAGATCTTATCGCCATAGTGACAGAGGGACAGAAGATATCTTATATCGTGGATGCCGTCTATCATCAGGAGAATGAAGAAAAGATCGTGTCGCTCGCCAGAGACTCTGACATCCTGTATTGCGAGGCCGGCTATCTGGATCAGGAGAGGGAGATCGGCTTAGCACGCGGGCACCTTACAGCCCAACAGGCAGGGGAGCTTGCCCGCAGGGCAGGGGCAAAAGATCTTATCAGCCTTCACTGCTCCCCCCGGTATAAAGACGACCCCCATGCCCTCTATCAAGAGGCGCTGCTGGCCTTCCGCAGAGAATAGCTCCTCCCAATTTCCCATTTTCCCAATTCCCTAACTTTCCAACTTTCCAACTCCCTCACTCCCTCACTCCCCAATCCTCGCCATTACAGAGTTGACCTTGCCGTCAAGCTTAACCTTTTTATCCCGTCTGTCATCGATAGAGAGCGTTGTCATCACCCTCTTTGCCCCTTTTTTAAAGGGGGTCTCGTGGAGCTTCTGGGCCAGTTTAAAGAGGTCTCCGGGCCGTCCCTCCACAATCGTGCCCATATCGGTAAGCCTGTATTTCACCTTTGCCTTCCTGCATACCTTAATAACATCGGCTATGTAATTTCCTATGCTTGGAGTAGAGGTCCCAAGCGGCACCACGCTGATTTCTAACAGGGCCATCTTCCTCACCTCCTTTCAACTTCCTTTAAGTTTTTCTCCGTCTGAACAGGGGGACATCCATCTGCTCCTGAAATCTCCCGGCAACCCCTTCCAGCAAGTGGCCGAGTTCCTTCTCCTTCGTCTCCAGATAAAAACGGTTATACTTGTTCGGCCGGATGACCAGGGGGATGCGCTCGGTTATCTTTACCCCGTACTGTTCGAGCTCCGCTATCTTCCTGGGGTTGTTGGTCATGAGCCGGACCGATTTTATCTTTAATGATTTGATAATATGGGCCGCTACACTGTACTCCCTCTCATCATCACGAAATCCGAGGGCGATATTGGCCTCTTTTGTGTCAAGCCCCTCCTGCTGAAGGGCATACGCCTTTATCTTATTGATAAACCCGATACCGCGTCCCTCCTGCCTGAGATAAATGAGCAGCCCCGCCTTTGTCTTACCCAAGGTACGCAGCGCCGTAATAAGCTGGTCATGGCAGTCGCATCTCAAGGAGCCGAAGACATCGCCGGTCAGGCATTCAGAATGGAGCCTTACCACCACATCCTCCTGGTTGATCACATGGCCGTGGACAAGGGCGGCGTGCTCTTTATTGTCACGGTTGTTAAAGAACGCGACTGCCTGAAACCGGCCGTACTGCGAAGGGATATCCGCAACAGCGACGACCCTGACACATATCTTATCCCGGCCGATCCCCTCACACTCGTGGTCTTTATTCTCCTGAAGCAGGCCTGCGATATCTTCTTTTGTCAAACCCATAATTATTTTTTTCATCTGAGAATCCCCTGCCCTCTGCTGTCATTCTGAGCGCAGCGAAGAATCTGGTTAACCCTGCGGGTCAGACCCTTCGCCTTCAGCTCAGGGTGACATTTTCATGCCCCTTTGTGAGCCCTCGCCTTATGAGCGTTCCTCAGAAAAAGGGATTATGCCGAATCTCTTCCCCAACGGTGGTCACAGGACCATGACCGGGGAATATATGGACACCCTCATTTAACGATAATATCCTGGTTCGCAGAAAGTGCAGTAAGTCATGATAGGCCTCCGGACTATAGGCCCTTCCTACGGAACCGGCAAACAGGGTATCACCCGAGAAACAGTAGTTCCGGGTCATATAACAGGTGCTCCCCTGAGTATGGCCGGAGATCACCACAGCCTTGATCTTATTCCGGCCCAAACTAAATTCAGAATCATCCTTTATATAAAATACCCCTCTTTGTATACCCCTCCCGAAACCGATCGATGCCTCCCCTTCGGGTATTCCAATCCCGGCCTCTGTGGCCTTAAATATCCCCTCTAATCCGCCTGTATGATCCGTATGACAATGAGTCAGAAAGAGATATTTTAGCCGGACCCCTTTTTCCTGCAAACCCTGTAATATCTTTCTGCTGTCATTGGCCGTATCAAAGGCCGCGGCCTCACCGCTCGTTTTATCTATCAGTATATACCCATTCACTTTATCAGACCCTATTGAACCCTCGATAATGACGACATCAGACAGCACATCCGGAGAGGGTTCCTCAGGATGCCACAATCCCATGGCGCTATCATAGAGTTTAGCAGGATTAAGACAAAGTACCTGGGCAAGGGAGCCTACCTTCTCCTGAGACGGGGTGTGTCTGCACGACTCTATCTCCTCTAAGACAGGAACCGGCATCCCGGCCCTCTCTGCTGCCTGGCCTGTGGTAAACCCCAATCCTGTCCGCGCCTTCCGGATGATATCCCCAACCTCATCTTCTAACGGCCCCATCACCTTGCCACCTTTCTTGCTGTTGTAATAAATCCGGTGTGCGCTACCATGCGATGGTCCGGTCTGACGCTATTCTCCTCAACGTGCCAGGTCCTCAGGAGGGTTTCTATCGTCTCAATCTGGATGAAGACCCCTGCCGCCTTTAACGCTTCCACGGCCCTTGAGACCTGCAGGGTCGTGGGCAGATAGCACAAAAACAGGCCCCCTTCCCGTAAGACCTTTGCCGCGTGCCCTGCAACCCTCCACGGTTCCGGAAGGTCCAAGATCACCCTGTCTACACCCTCTTCCTCAATCCCTTCACAGATATCCTGATGCCGCAGGATCAGATTGTCTGCCTTGCCCAAAAGTGACCGGATATTCTCAAGGGCTACCTTGCTGAAGTCTTCCCGTATCTCATAGGAGATGACGACACCCCGCTCCCCCACTCCCCTCAGCAATGCCATGGTCAGGCCGCCGGAACCAATCCCCGCCTCCACAACCGTTGCCCCCGGATAGACATCCCCGCATATCAGGATCATCCCGATATCCTTGGGATAGATCACCTGGGCGCCGCGCGGCATCTTTAAGATATGCTCAGAGAGCGTAGGCCTGATGACAATAAACGGACCCCCCCTTGAGAAGGTAACCGTGGTCCCGTCTTCCCTCCCGATGATGTCATCATGCGCAATGGTCTCTCCACTGAACTGGAAGACTTTTCCCCTCCGCAGGGTAAGCGGATAGTGCCTCTCCTTCCTGTCTATAAAATGGACCCTTTCACCCTCTGCAAATTTCATAACCACATTATCATATCCCATCAGAGATCAGATTGCAATTGCACCTCCTGCGTCGTTTTACCGAACGTGAGGTAACTAAATAAAAACGTTTGACTTTGATGTGTCAAAGTGTTAATAATAATAGAAATGGAATGTTGTCTGAAAGAATAGAAGTCTAAAAGGAGGTGATACCGCAGTCCATCGGATTAAATAACAATATACAGTATGTACGTTAGGAGGTGTTTTATGGAGTCGAGGGTTATTTCTACATCAGAGAAAATTCTGACTTTAGTAAAACAAAAAGGGAGCGTATCCTTTACAGAGTTAGAGCACAGTATAGATGACTCCTACAATGTGATCTTCCTGGCCATTGACAGATTGGTCAGGGAAAACAAGCTAAGCCTCCATCGGGAAATGTCTGAATATCTTCTCACCTCTTCAAGCTATCAAGAGACCGGTTCGTTAAGCGAGGTTAATTCACATTAAATCTTCACATGATCTCTCCAGATTGATTGCCTTCCCTTGTTCGCTATGATAGCATGTGGGTATGTTCGGACCCAGACTCACACCCAATGCCGTTCGGGTCCTTAAGACAAGGTACCTGAAAAAGACTCCGCGTGGGAAGGTGACAGAGACACCACGGGAGATGTTCATGCGTGTCGCCCGCCACGTTGCCCAGGCTGATAATATCTATAGAACCGACAACACCCTTAAAAAAACAGAGAATACCTTCTACGAGATGATGGCGCGCACTGAATTCCTCCCCAACTCCCCTACCCTTATGAATGCAGGGAGGGAATTGGGACAACTTGCCGCATGTTTTGTCATCCCGGTGGAGGATTCCTTAGATTCCATCTTTGAGGCGGTAAAGATCACCGCCCTAATCCACCAGACTGGAGGGGGCACAGGGTTTTCCTTCAGCAGACTCCGTCCCAAGGATGACCCTGTTGCGGCTACCGGCGGGGTTGCCAGTGGTCCTGTCTCTTTTATGAAGGTGTTCAATACCGGGACAGAGGTCATCAAGCAGGGTGGGACCCGGAGGGGGGCGAATATGGGCGTCCTGAGGGTGGACCATCCTGATATCCTGGAAT
>JACROQ010000171.1 GCA_016214375.1 Nitrospirota bacterium
CTCTGTACTCTCTGGCTGCGCTAAAAAAGAAGCAACTATAAAGATCGGGGTCGCAGGCCCCATGACAGGGGATCAAAGCAAGATGGGTCTGGATATGAAAAACGGGGCGGAGATGGCCGTCAAGGAGTGGAATCAAAAAGGCGGGGTGCTTGGTAAGAAGATAGCGCTTCTTGTTGAGGATGACCAGCATGACCCGAAACAAGCGGTTTCTGTGGCAAATAAGCTTGTAAATGACGGAATCGCCGGTATGATCGGACACTTCAACAGCAGCGCCTCCATCCCGGCGTCCTCTGTATATAATAAAGCAAAGATACCGATGATTACCCCTGCGTCGACAAATCCCCAATTGACCGAGCAGGGTTTTTCAAATGTCTTTCGTGTCTGCGGAAGGGATGATCAGCAGGGTCTTGTCGCGGCAACGTTTGTCGCCGACGTGCTGAGGCTTAAAAAGGTGGCCGTACTCCACGATAAGACGACGTATGGTCAGGGGCTGGCAGATGAGTTTGTGAAGGCCCTGGGCAACAGGGTTGCGGTGGCCGGCTATAACGGCATCAGCCAGGAAGACAAGGATTTCAGGGCCGTACTTACCGCCCTGAAAGGGAAAGGGGCTGAGCTTCTCTACTTTGGCGGTATCTATCCGCAGGGAGGGCTTATCATAAAACAGGCCAGGGAGCTTGGCATGAATATCCCCTTCATGAGCGGCGATGGGGTGATTGATCAGAAATTTATTGAGATCTCCGGACCGGCCTCTGAAGGGAGCTACCTGACCTTTAGTCCTGATCCGGAACGTCTTGGAAGCGCAAAGGACTTTCTGAAATCCTACAAGGCGGGCTATGGAGAGCCTGGCCCCTATTCCATCTATGCCTACGACGCCGCAAACGTGATGCTCCGTGCCATAGAGACTGCCAAAACCACAGAAGGGGCCGCCGTCAGCAAGACGATCCATGAAATGAGACATACCGGGGCCCTTGGCGAGCTCCAATGGGACGAAAAGGGTGATGTCCTGCGATCTCCTTATGTGGTCTGGATAACGAAGAATGGAACATTTGAAGAGTACTGGAAGCCAGGGGAGACAATACCTTAGAGAATGCTTTTACAACAACTCATCAATGGTCTCACCCTCGGGGCGGTCTACGCCCTGATTGCCCTCGGCTACACCATGGTCTATGGGATCCTGGAGCTTATCAACTTCGCCCACGGCGAGATATACATGGTGGGTGCCTATATGACGATCATCTCCCTCTCCCTGCTTACAGCGACCGGATTAACCGCCAAGAGTCTGATCCTCTCCCTGTGCATTGTCATGATCCTGACCATGATGTCCTGTGCCGCCTATGGCCTGACCCTGGAAAGGGTTGCCTATCGCCCCCTCAGGAGCGCCCCGCGGTTGGCGCCGCTGATATCCGCTATCGGGATGTCTATCTTTCTCCAGAATTATGTCATGCTGACCCAGGGCTCTGCAGACAAAGTATTCCCGCATATCCTGCCTGCCGGCGGGTTATCCCTGGGCAATACCAGTCTCACCTATCTGCAGATATTTATCATGACCACCTCGATGTTCCTGATGATCTCTCTCCACGCGTTTATCAGAAAGACACGGCTCGGCAAGGCCATGAGGGCTACGGCCCAGGATAAGAAGATGGCGTCTCTTGTAGGAATCAATATCGATAATGTCATCATGGCCACCTTTATCATCGGTTCTGTTCTGGCTGCAGTAGCAGGTTTTATGGTGGCCATGTATTATGGTCTTGTGAATTTCTATATGGGGTATGTGGCAGGCATCAAGGCATTTACTGCGGCAGTCCTTGGCGGCATCGGCAATATTCAGGGGGCTGTGTTGGGAGGCATTCTCCTCGGTGTCTTAGAAAGCCTGGGGGCCGCCTATATCTCGAGCGAATACAAAGATGCCTTTGCGTTTATTGTCCTGATCCTGATCCTGATCTTTAAACCCAACGGTCTATTGGGGGAACGTGTTCCGGAAAAGGTATAAATCTATTTTTGCATCCATATGGTCCGGCCTCCTCTTGCTCCCCTTCATGGGGATCGGGCGGTCAGCCATCGCCGCAGGGATCCTCTTTGCCGGATTCACCCTTTTTACAAAGACAAAAGATTTCATCACCTCGCCTGAAGGGAGGATTCTCTCACACTCTGTCCAGGACAGGATTTGTACAATATACGGTATGCTGGAAACGACCTGGATAAAAAGGGGGTTCCCTGTGGCCATTTTAACTTTACTCCTTATCACCCCGCTCACGATCAATAACTACTATATCGATGTCCTGACCATTACCGGGATATATGCGATCCTGGCCCTCGGACTGAATATTGTGGTGGGACTCGCCGGTCTCCTTGACCTTGGCTATGTGGCCTTCTATGCCGTGGGGGCATACTCCTATGGAATACTGAACACCCAATTCGGGATATCCTTCTGGCCGGCCATCCTGATAGGGGCAATCCTGGCAGCCTTTGCAGGGATGTTACTCGGCATGGTGACCCTCCGCCTCCGCGGGGATTATCTGGCGATTGTCACCCTGGGCTTTCTGATGATCGTGCATCTGGTATTAAACAATTGGGATGAGGTCACGCGCGGCCCCAATGGTATCCTGGGCATTCAGAGTCCCTCGATTGGAGGATTTGTCTTCTCCGAACCGATACACTTTTATTATTTAATCCTGGTCCTGGCCGTCTTTACCGTTTTTGTCATCAACCGCATTAACCATTCATGGATCGGGAGGGCCTGGATAGCCATGAGGGAAAATGAGATTGCCGCCTCTGCGATGGGCATCGATGTGACGAAGATGAAGATCCTGGCCTTTGCCTTGGGAGCCTCCTGGGCCGGGATAGCCGGTGTCTTCTTTGCCGGCAGATATTCTTTTATATCCCCTGAGAGCTTTACCTTTCTGGAGACGGTGCTGGTCCTCTCCATGGTGGTCCTTGGGGGGATGGGGAGCATCCCCGGCGTGATCCTGGGGACGGCGCTCCTGATCATCTTACCCGAGATATTCAGGGGCTTTCAGGATTACCGGATGCTTGCCTTCGGGGGGGCCATGGTGTTAATGATGGCATTCAGACCCCAGGGATTAATAGGAAGCCCAAGGAGAAAGATAGAACTACATGGATAATGTTAGGGATTGCCGCACAAAGATCATCGCCACGCTTGGGCCCTCCAGCAATACGCCGGAGATGATAGAGGCTCTCATCGTTGCAGGGATGGATATTGCCCGGCTCAATTTCTCGCATGGAAGCACGGAAGACCACCGCCGCACCATCGGCAATGTCCGCACCGCCTCCCGGAAGGCGAAAAAGGATATCGGGATCCTGCTGGACCTGCAGGGGCCCAAGATCCGGATTGGAAAACTTGAGCAGCGGATCATCACATTGGAAGAAGGCCAGTCGTTTATCATTACGACCCGGGACGTCTTTGGGACCAACATGGTCGTGTCGACAAATTATGAAGGGCTTCCCCAGGACTTGGACAAGGGGGCCCGTATCCTGATGGACGATGGGCTGTTGGAGCTCGAGGTCCGGAAGATCAGCGGCACGGAGATCTACTGTAAGGTCATCCGCGGCGGAGAGCTTTCTGAGAAGAAGGGGATCAATGTGCCGGGGACGAAGCTCTCGATCCATAGCCTTACGGATAAAGACAGAGAAGATCTCGCAACAGGGATCAAAGAAGGGGTAGACTTTATTGCCATCTCCTTCATCAGGACAGCAGAGGATGTCCTGTCCGTAAAAGAGATCATCACACGCGACCGGGCCTCGATACCGGTCATCGCAAAGACAGAAAAGCCGGAGGCCATAGAGAACTTAGAGGAGATATTAAAGGTGGCCGACGGGGTCATGGTGGCCAGGGGTGACCTTGGAGTCGAGATCTCCCTGGAGCAGGTCCCTATCATCCAGAAAGAGATCATCAGGCGGTGCAATGAGGAGGCCATCCCGGTGATTACCGCAACCCAGATGCTTGAATCGATGATCCAGCACCCCAGACCCACGAGGGCCGAGGCCTCGGATGTGGCCAATGCGATTGTGGACGGCACGGATGCGGTCATGTTGTCCGGGGAGACGGCGGTCGGAAAATACCCTGCCGGGGCGGTGGCCATGATGAAGAGGATCGCCCATGCGACAGAGGATAAACTCCTGGAGACGATAAGGCCCGCCCCTGAGAAGATCAAGGTGAAGGGAGACCCGGAGCATGCCATCGCCCACGCGGTCTACTATACGGCAACGGATATCCGGGCCAAGGCCATCGTCTCCTTTACCCGGTCCGGAGGGACAGCGTGCGTCATCTCCAAGTATCGTCCCAATATACCCATCATAGGGGTCACACATACGGAGCCTGTCTTAAAACGCCTCACCCTCTACTGGGGGGTAAAGGGGGTCCTCGTAGAACTGAAAGAGAATACCGATGCCATGATTGATGGCGTGGAGAAAAAGTTATTGGAGACGGGACTGGTAAAACATGGCGATACCATCATTATCACCCTCGGTGTCCCCTGGGGGGTGGCAGGCTCCACAAACATGCTGATGGTCCATCAGATAAGATAAAAATTCCATATGAAAAAGAAGGTGATCATTTTCCTTTCTCTGATCCTTATAGGCACCGTAATCGTGCTTGCCTACAA
>JACROQ010000172.1 GCA_016214375.1 Nitrospirota bacterium
AATTGGAACGGCTGAAGGGCCTGCTGAAACATCCCGTGTTTATTGACCTGAGAAATGTCTATGAGACAGACAGGATGAGGAAAAACGGTTTTGATTATTATTCCGTGGGGAGGAGCTGATGAAGATACTGGTTACAGGCGGCGCAGGTTTCATAGGATCTCATATCGTGGACAGACTGATCTCAGAGGGGCATGAGGTGTCCGTAATCGATAACCTCTCCACAGGGAAGATTGAGAATCTCAACCGGAAGGCAGAGTTCTATAAGATGGATATCGTAAGCCCCAGGATCGAGAAGGTCTTTAAAAAGGAACGGCCTGAGCTGATATGCCACCTTGCGGCACAGATGGACGTGAGGAAGTCTGTGGCCGACCCTGCCTACGATGCGCAGACGAATATCATCGGCATGCTGAATCTCCTGGAAAATGGCATGCGATATGGAACACGGAGGGTCATCTTCGTCTTTACAGGCGGGGCGGTATACGGGGAAGGGGGACCCATCCCGACTCCGGAGACCTGTCCTCCAGGTCCGGTCAGTCCCTACGGGATCAGCAAGCTCACGGGGGAGCACTATCTCTTCTTCTATAAGGTCACCTACGGGCTCAGTTATGTCGCCCTAAGATACGCCAATGTCTATGGCCCGAGGCAAGACCCCTTCGGCGAGGCAGGGGTGGTCGCCATATTCGCGCAAAAACTGCTGAAGAATGAGCAGCCGGTCATCAATGGAAACGGGATGCAGAGCCGGGACTATGTCTATGTGGACGATGTCGTTGATGCGGTGATCAGCGCCATATACAGTGATATCAGCGATATCCTGAATGTGGGGACCGGCATCGAGACCTCTGTGAATCGACTGTTCAGACTCCTGGTAGAGATTACAGGAAGCCCTGCCAGGGAGGTCTACGGACCGGCAATGAAGGGGGAACAGGCCAGGAGCTGCCTCTCTTACGATAAGATCAAGAAGGCCTTAGAGTGGGAACCCAGGATCCCGCTCCAGGAAGGCCTCAGCAGGACAGTGGCATTTTTCAGGGATCGTCAGTAGCCGGCCCGGCGGGCCTGACATTTATCCTCTCTATCCTTCTTCGATCGCTATCGAATTGATATTGTCTATGGGGATGGTAATCCACTGCGATTCCGCCTGCAGTTCCACATTCTCCTCGGATACCTCGATCAGGAGACCTTTGTAGACGATATCGCCGGCGGTTATCCGGACCCTCCTGCCGATCATGTCATGCAGTGGTGTTATGGCCATAATTTTCCGGGGTTCAATATCTGGTTGGGATCAAAGGCCCTCTTGATCTCCTTCATGATGGCAATACCCTGCTCCCCCACCTCCATCGGGAGGAACCGGGCCTTGGTAATTCCGATCCCATGCTCTCCGGATATACTGCCGCCCAGGCGGAGTGTCGCCTCAAATAAGGCCTTCACGGCCTCCTGGGCGCGTCCATACTCCTCAGCGTTCTTGTCATCCGTCATGATATTGATGTGGAGGTTGCCGTCTCCGGCATGTCCGAAGGAGACGATCTGAAGCCGGTACTGCGCCGCGATCTTCTCTATCTCTCCGATCAGGTCAGACAACCTGCTCCTGGGGACCACCACATCCTCATTGATCTTGGTCGGGTTGATCTTATAAAGAGACGGTGAGACAGACCTCCTGGCCGTCCAGAGTCTCTCTCTATCCGCGGAGGTGGTCGCCAACTCGACATCGATGGCCCCGGACCTTTTACAGATCTCTTCTACCTTTTGCAGATCCCTCTCAACGACCCCCGGGGTTCCATCGAGTTCGACAATGAGCATCGCCTCCCCCTTTTCCCTGACATTGATGGGGAGCATCTCTCTGACCACGCGTATCGATTCCCGGTCCATAAATTCAAGGACCAGGGGACGGATGGACGACCGGAGGATATGCCCCACTGTAGCAGTGGCGTTATACAGGCCCGGGAAAACGGCGGCAAGGGTCACGATCTTTTCCGGCAGGGGGATCAGCCTTAAGATGGCCTTTGTAATCACCCCAAGGGTCCCCTCTGAGCCGACCATCAACCTCGTCAGGTCATAGCCGGCCACACTGCGGGGCGCCCTGGTACCGATTGAGATCATATCCCCTGAGGGAAGAACGACATCAAGCCCCATCACATAATCCTTCGTTGTCCCATACTTGATCCCCCTGGCGCCGCCTGCCCCTGTCGCTATATTTCCCCCGATGGTGCAGAAATTAACGCTTGAGGGATCGGGCGGATAGAACAACCCCTCTGCTTCAGCGGCCTTCTGGACCTCACGGGTCACGACACCCGGTTCCACAACAATGTAGAAGTCATCCCTGTTCACCTCCAGGATCCTGTCCATGCGCTGCAGGGAGAGGACCATGCCCCCCTGCACAGGCACAGAGCCGCCTACAAACCCGCTCCCGGCGCCCCTGGGGACCACGACTATCTTTTCCCGATTGGCAATCCGAAGGATGGCGGAGACCTCCTCTGCATTCCCGGGTCTCAACAGGAGATCAGGGACAGCCTCCCTCCTCGTAGCATCGTAGGAGTAGCAGAGCAGAGACTCCCTGTCCGTAATCACAGAGTCTTTACCAATGCTTTCCTGGAGGCTCTTTATGACATGGGGGGGGATCACAAGGAAAAGTGTAGCACACCTCTCCATGGTCTTTCAAGGAACAGGGACAAAGCGGGGGTCAGGTCTTTAATTTTGATGCGGCATGCTACAGCTGGCGGTTACCAGTTGATTACTAATCCTGTTTATCAAAATTCAAGACCTGACCCCTCAATCTCTAGTGTATGCCCGCATTTTTATTGCTGGCAATGATGTTATTCTTCACCACGACCCGGGAGACAAAACTGTATATCCCTTCCAGGTTTTCAGTGACCGTATTATTGACAATCTCCGGATCTGAATAAGAGGTAGAGATGCCATAGCTCCCATTATTGTAAATAAGGTTATTTTTCACCTGAGAATCGCTGTAAAGGACATATATTCCGTAAGCCTTGTTGCCAGCAATGATATTATTTACAATATTCGACGGGGAAAAATAGGTCCTGATGCCTGCATTATTACCCAGGATCCTGCAGTTAGCGATCGTCATCGGC
>JACROQ010000173.1 GCA_016214375.1 Nitrospirota bacterium
GTGAGGGGAGAGATTAAGGTCGCTATTATGGGGAAGCCTACGGATATGGCCTATGGCCCCATGTCCCAGGTCATCTCCCTGATTACCGGCGCCGCGCCAGTAACCGGCTTTGCCGGACTGGGACGGAGATTCAGGAGGCGAAATTACTTGGTCTTTGATGAGGGGCAGTTTAAGTACAATACCTTCATATTTCAGCGGCTCGATACTAAAAAGACGGTTGAAGTAACCTACAACTCAGATATTATCCCCGAGGACCCCAGGTTAGGGGAGCTGATATCTTTAGTCCTGTCGGGACAGGCCACAGAAGATGAGAAGAGGGATTTTAAGAAGGCATGGCAGGAGAAGGTGCGAAAGGTATTATTAGAGGATAAGAATATCCAAGGTTTGTTTGAAGTGAAAGAGATCACCAATTATCGATTTCCTGAGGGGTAATGGACCGGACAATTTCTCCCAATGCTTCAATCCTTGCCGTGGATGATGACCCGTATGTACGGGACTCTATAACGTCATTCCTCAGTGAATGTGGTTATTCTGTTATTGCCTGTGATAATGCCATCGATGCCATGGCCCGATTACGCGGGAATAGGGTGGATGTGGTATTGACAGATATCAGGATGCCTGTCGTCTCCGGGATTGAACTCCTTGATAATATCCGTAAGTTTAATCCGGAGATCCCTGTGATCTTGTTGACTGCCTATGCAGAGATGGACACAGCAGTGAGCGCCATCAAGAAGGGGGCCTTTGATTTTATCATAAAACCCTATAAGCCGGAGTATCTTATCTATTCTATCGAGAAGGGGGTCAAGTACAGCAGGCTCCTCCAGATGGAGAAAAACTACAGACGCATGCTGGAGGATACGGTAGAGAAGAGGACGAAGGAGTTAGCCGGTGCCTTGAAGATGGTCAAGGATATGGGGGTTGAAGGTAGGGATCCCTGACAACATCCTTTTAAAGCGGGGTCCTCTGACGCCTGAAGAGATGGATGTGATGAAAACCCATACCACCATTGGTCACAAGATATTCGAAGACTCAACGCACCCGGCTATCCAGATGGTAGCCTCTATTGCACTAAATCATCATGAGAGGTGGGATGGCACAGGGTATCCAAGAGGACTGAAGGGGGAAGCCATCCCTATCGAGGGGAGGATCGTGATCATCTGCGATCAGTATGATGCATTGAGGAGTGAGAGGCCCTATAAACCATCTTTTGACCATGAGAAGGCCTTTAAGATAATCACAGAAGGGGATGGAAGGACAAAACCGGAATTCTTTGACCCCAAGGTGATCGAGTCATTTATCAAGGTTGTCCCTCTGTTTGACAGGATATTTGAGACGCACTGGGGTTAGGCCCATGGCCCCCCCATATCGTATAACAGATTGAAAATAGAGGGCATGCCAGTCTCCTATATGACCATAGATGGAAGTCATGGTGAGGGTGGGGGACAGATCCTGAGGAGCGCCCTTTCCCTCGCCATCATATTGTCCAAGCCTGTAGAGATCATCAATATCAGAAGGGGACGGCCGAAGAGCGGTCTGCAACCCCAGCACCTTGCCTGTGTCAATGCCTGCAGGGACATCAGTGATGCCCATGTGGAAGGGGATGAGATCGGATCTGCACGGCTGCGGTTTTCCCCGCAGGTGACTAAGAGCGGGAATTTTACCTTCAATGTCGCCGAAAAGAGGGGGAGCGCAGGCTCCACCTCTCTGATCCTGCAAACCCTCCTCCCGCCTCTCATCTTTGGACAGGGCCCCAGCCGGTTGACCCTGATGGGCGGGACGCATGTGCCCTGGAGTCCGTCCTTTCATTACCTCAAAGAGGTTTTTTTACCTGTTATTGAGAAGATGGGTTGTTCAGTGAGACCCACCATTGACAGGTGGGGGTGGTATCCGATCGGCGGGGGGATTATCCATGCCGAAATCAATCCCCTGGTGAGGGGGACAGGCTTAAGAGGGGTCAGGATCGAAGCGAGAGGAAAGCTCCAGAGGAGCAGGGGGATCTCCGCTGTATCGAACCTCCCTTTATCCATCGCAGAGAGGCAAAAGAAAGAAGGGCTGAATAACCTGAAAACCCTTGGTGTGGATACCGACATCGAGGTACTCTCAGCCCCCTCCCCTGGCAAGGGGACCTTCTTTTTCATCGTAGCAGAGTATGAGGGGATAAAGGCCGGGTTCTCTGCACTGGGTGCCATAGGGAAACCTGCTGAAGAGGTGGCGCAGGAGGCCTGCAAGGCATTCTTAGAATACCATGACTCCAACGGCACTGTGGAGCCTCACCTTGCCGACCAGCTTATACCCTACATGGCCCTGGCGGATGGGCCA
>JACROQ010000003.1 GCA_016214375.1 Nitrospirota bacterium
TGCCGAATGTCACCCCAATCTCATTCAGCCTCCTGGCCTCACCTAACCGGTCTCCAATCTCCCTGTACATATCCAAAGACTTATCCCATTTCTCTACCACCGCATCATAGTCTTTATTTTTCATCGCATTCTTATAGGAATAGAAGAGGCGATCTGCATCTTTCTTTCTCCCCTGCTCCCTTTTAGACCACTCTTTATAGTTCGCCACGAGATTTTCCAGTCTCTTATCAGAAAATTCAGTGCGGTATATGCCCGCCATCTTGTCGGAGATCCTGATCAGCCATGTCATCTCTTCGGGCCTTACCTCGCTCGATGTGGCATAGGTGATCATGTTCACCAGCTCCTTTGAAACCGAGTTCTTGTTCTCTCTAACAAGACTTTTCATCGTTGCCTCATCATTGGTCTCAAAAGCATTGATGAATGCCTGTCCCAGGTCTACTCTTTCTGCGGCGGGATTTTTCCTTAATGCAGTCTCTAAGTTTACCGTCAGTACCGTCCCAAAGGCATCTCTCACGGCCAAGGCACCTGTGACAGGCCCTTTCTGCAATGCAGATGGCAGGTCGGTACCCAGGATGACTCCGCAAGCAACAAAGACAAGTAATAACTTTTGACTTTTTACTCTCAATTTGTTAGACTGCATTTTCGTTCCCCCCCTTTTTATGCCCCCACATACCCCTGTAAATCTTAATTTATTTATCGGAGCATATAAAATATAACATATCATAAACAATTTAAAAAATCTATGATATTTATCATATAGAAAGGTGGGCTGATGTCCCTTCGCGACTTGCCGAGAGCAGTTGGGCACCTGACTTCTAAACAATGGGCGAACAGGCGAGGGGCAGTGCTTGCATTGAGCGAAGCGAAAAAAGCCAGCCCGTTAGAGGCTGGAAGGCTTCCCCACATGCGAGTCCTTAGATAGGTCAACTGCGAAGGCCAGGAGCGAAGGGACATCAGCCCACCCTTCACCGGGGCATTACCCATCTCCGGGTTAAGGACTTGTACCAATCACTAAACCATGCTATGATGGATTTCTCACATGAAGATGATTATACGTCGCCTTCTTCTGGTCATGGCAATCATCTTTTCTCTCCTTGGTGGCTGTGATACTCAAGAAGGCGCTGAAGGAAATAAAAGCCTTGAGATTAAAGGTAAGGTGATTGTTCTGAATTTCTGGGCCACATGGTGTCCACCCTGCAGGAAAGAGATGCCCCTCCTTGAGTCCACCTATAAAAGATACAAAGAAAAGGGGCTTGTCATCCTGGGGATAGATTACAATGAAGACAGGGAACGGGTCTTAAAGTTTACTCAAGAGATGGGGGTCACCTTCCCTATCATCCTGGATAAGGAACTCAAATTGACAAGGAAATATGGGGTGTTGTCCTTGCCGGCGACCTTCTTTATCGACAAGAAGGGGATCGTCAGGGATCAGCATAAAGGTGAAATCGTTGAAGAGATTATAGCAACAAAGGTAGAGCCCCTTTTATCAGAGAGCGGGCTTGAAGAAAGGAGATAAACTATGAAAAGGCCAATCTTAATCCTTATCATTATTTTGATCCTGATAGCCGCTGGCGCCTTCTTTTTTACAAAAAGCGGTTATAGCCAGAAGGTTATGGGGGAGATTAAGGCCAGAGGTCTTATGGAGTATACGACCGGGGAGGCCGTAGAGATGACCCTCAACAAATGCAGCCAGTGCCATTCTGTTGAGCAGATCAAGAAGTACTGTGACCGGTGCGGCCCTCCTTTTGTTGTCGTGGTCCATAACATGGCCAAACACGCCATCCCGATGTGGAGGGCTAAATATCCCAAGAGTAAGATAAGCGATATCACGGATTCTCAGGCCGTAGCCATTGTCCAGGTATGGAATGGGACGATCGGCAATTGGGAAAAGGGTTGGAAAAGAGAAGACATGGAAAGGATGCTGGAAGGGAACCAGGCGCTCTTAAAGTTACTCCATACGCCGACTGAGAACAGAAAGATCGAAAAGGCCATCAGTAAAGAGGAGGTGTCTCCTGCTGAGAAATATCAGCGGGAAATGCTGAATATGAAATGAACTGTCATGAGCCAGAGGCTCACAAGGGAACATGAAAATTCAGCGTGTCACCCTGAGCCGAAGGCGAAGGGTCTGACGCACCGGGATCAATGGGGAAGCAGATCCTTCGGGCATTCGCCCTCAGGATGACACTTCGTGTCAGATTCTTCGCGGAGTTTACCCTGAGTATCGTCGAAGGGCTCAGAATGACAGCAAAGTGACAGAGGAATTTTCAAATGAAAAAATATCCAGTCAATAAGATCATCGTCCTTCTTGCGACCGGTTTAGTGCTGCGGGCCTTTTTCTACTATCATCCGCCTGTAAACACCCTTAAGGTGGGGGATGCAGCGCCCGCATTCGCCATTACCCTGACCGATGGCAAGACATTGAAATCAGAAGACCTGAAAGGGAAGCCGTTGGTCCTGTTAGAGTGACCTCAAGGATTTCGTCAAAAGACACCAGTTTACCTTTTATACCGGGGTGGACACCGCCGGAAAGGTCTCTGATGTCTTTGGGGTAATCACCACGCCAACTACAATCATTGTAGACAAGAACTGGAAGATCAGCGGCCTCATCGTCGGGCAGGTAAAGACCTTTCAGGCGATAGAGGAAAAGATCAGCGAGGCTGTTTATGATCGGGTATAATATTGTTGCTCATGCGGAAGACCTTGGGCATCACCATCATGTGACAGAGGCAATAGACCTGAACTTATTATCGAGTTATACAGGGGGAGTTCATAACCTCTTTTCCATCTGGTTTTTCTGCCTTCTGCAGATCAGCCCCTTCTTCCTTGCCTTTTTACTGGGTATTGCCTCTATAGACCCTCAAAAAGGGGGATGGCAGGGGATCAGGAAGGTCTTCCTGGCAGGGGTCTTAGCCCTCGCAGGCTTCTCTGTCATCTTTACGATTATTGGCGCCTCAGCCGCCTCCCCTGCTGTTATCCTCTACCGGTACCTCTCCCTCTTAAATCAACTGGGCGGGGTCCTCATACTCCTGATGGGCCTGTTCTTCTTAGGGGTCTTTACCTTACCTGCGAATCCGGAGAAGGGGCCTCTCTGGACCGCCCTGTCCAGCATAGGTCCTGTGCTATTCGGGATGGCGCTCGCCTTTGCCTATAAGCCCTGTGTGACCCCTACCCTCTCGGAGATATTTAATTATACAAAGGACCCTCAGAAGGTCAGTGAGGGGGCGGGTTTCCTTATAGCCTATTCAGCAGGTGTCTCCACGTCTCTCCTCTCTGTGGGGACCCTCCTTTCATCCTTTGTGCTTCTTTCAAAGAACAGAGGGGTGCGTAAGGGCATCCGGATTCTCAGCGGCGTCCTCCTCATCATGATGGGGATCATGATCCTGACAGACTGGATGGTGGCCTATAAAAGCCTCTTGGTAGGGAGGTTGGTACCGTGAACATTATGTTTTCCGGCATACTGTTGTTATTGATGCTATTCACGGCCGGAGGATGTGAAAAGTCCTCAAAGGTAGGCGATGTCTCCGCCCCTGACCTTAAGATTGGGCGGATGAAGGTGTCCATATGGCCTGAGTATGATACCGAGGGTGTCCTTGTCGTTTATGAGGGGAAGTTCTATGACCGGGAACGCTTCCCGGCCAAGGCCGCCTTTGTACTCCCAAAGGGTGTGAGGGATCTGACCGATGCATGCAGCCTCTCTCCAAAAGGGGAGCATTTTTGCCAGTTGTATGAAGTATCGCAAAGGGGGGGGCGCTCTGAGGTCCTCCTCAAGCTTCCTTATCCTGACTTCTTTATAGATTTTCAATACAACCCCCTGAGCGGCAGTGAGAAAAGGGAGTTTAAATATGCCGTTTCATCCAAATACCCTATCGAATTATTAGAGGTCAACATCCAGCAGCCTCTCAGGTCCTCTGAGTTTAATATCACCCCTGCATCCTCAAAGGAATCAGAAGACAAGGGCTTCAGGTATCTCCACTACACCTACGAGGGACTCCCCCAGGGTAAGGAGATCCAGTTTAACATCTCTTATAAAAAACAGGATGCAAGACCCTCCGTGGATATTAAATCTGCCTCGATGGCCAACTCAGGCACATCCGGTTCAAATAGGGGTTATATGATATTCCTGGCCGGGGGGATCCTTCTCCTGATCCTGTTGGGTTACTACCGGTACAGTGTAAATAGGAAAAAAGAATAAAAATGGGACTCGGTAAAAAAATAGGAATGTATTTCCTCTCAGTGGGTATTGTCACCCTCGGCATGTTTGTCAAGTATGCCTTCTGGCCTGCGGCAGAGGCAGGGACAGTCGCTGGGATATCTCATGACCTGGCGTGTCCATGCGAATGTCCCATGGTTTTAGAAGACTGTCACATGAGCTGCGGCCTTGAATGGAAAGACATGATCGGCAAAAAACTGAAGGCAGGGCTTACCAAGGAAGAGATCAATGAGTACTTCTTTAAACGGTATGGCGACGCGGCGATGCTGACACCCATCCAGAGGCTCCATGGGAAGTGGTATCAGTTGACGAGAAAGGGATTTCCCGTCAGGGAGGGGTCCCTTCTGACAGGGATGGTGCTGGTCTGGGGCGGGATTGTTTATCTGATCATGGGTATGATCCTCCCGAAGAAAAAGGGGCCGACGGCCTCTCTTTTCATCCTCATGCTGACAGGGATACTGGCCGGAACCGGGACCGGATGGGCAGAGGAGAAGACCCCGGCATTAGATATGGTACTGATCCCTGCCGGTGAATTTCTTATGGGGAGCAATGATTCTGAGATCAGGGATATGGTCCAACAGCATGGTGGAAAAGAGTCCTGGTTTGCGGATGAACGTCCTCAGAGAAAGGTACAAATCAAGTCCTTCTATATGGACCGGTTTGAGGTCACAGACCAGCAGTACAGCGCCTTTGATTCCTCTTTCCTCTATCCGGCGGATCGAAAGGCCCACCCTGTTGTCGGTGTCACATGGCAGAATGCCGCTGATTATTGCAAGTGGGCCGGCAAACGTCTTCCTACTGAAGAGGAGTGGGAAAAGGCGGCCAGGGGGACAGACGGCCGGATCTATCCCTGGGGCAATAGTTTTGATGCCGGCAAGGCAAACACAGTCGAGTCAGGCCGTGGAGGAAAGGCCAGGGTAGGGAGCTTTGAATTGGAATCAAGCGGCGCCCTCTTTCCAGGGGGTACTGTTGAGACCGGAAAATTCGCGGCCGGGGTCAGCCCCTATGGTATCTATGATATGGCGGGAAATGTGTGGGAATGGACCAATTCCTGGTATCACTCTGGTATCACTAAGGATAAAGGTCTCAGGGTCCTTAAGGGGGGCTCATGGATCAGCCCCGCCATCAGCAGCAGGGCGGCCCTGAGGCTCGGAGATGATGGGGCAGTAGTCTCTAACGATTATGGGTTCCGTTGTGCAAAAGATGCCGAAGTTCCTTAGGGCTCTTCTAAGCCTTAAACTACTTCTTGTCCTCATCATCCTGTCTTTATTCCTTGCAGGTTATGCAGTGGTGCATGGCAATAGGGGAGACAGTCTTTTATTAAGTGACCTGAGATTATGGGGCAAACTGCTCCTCTTTCGCCATTCAGCTATCAAAGAGCTGAATGCCCAGGAGGTCTCAGCCCTCTTTAATTCTACGTGCAATCGCGGCTGCCACAGTATGGATGTCATCTACGGCGCCATCCATACACCCCTTGGCTGGGGCCAGGTCGTCGAAAGGATGGGGAATGATAATGGGGTAAAGTTATACCCTGCGGAACGGGAGGTCATTATACGATATCTTCAGGAAAACTACCCGCCCCCCAACACAACACTTCCGCCAGCCACTGTAAAGATGGTCAAGAGACTCCTCTGGCGTAATGACATGGGCTATGGGGATGTCTATGTGGATATATTCTATGCCACAAAGGAATATTTCAGGGTCATTGAATCCCTGGCCGAGGCAGAGAAATATGTCGTCGATAAAAACATGGTATTTATCATAGACCTGACGGTGCATACCGGAAGACTCCCCATAGTCCCGCTGGATGAAAAGACCTTTTTAAGGGATGACAAGGGTCATGAATACGCCGCCATCCAGGGGTGGAGCATGAGGATGGAAAGCAAGGAAGGACATCACAGGGAAGGGGTCGTAAGATTCGCAAGATTTGACAAAGAGGGAAACCCGGTTATCCGGGGGGACACCCAATATATAGAAGTGGTCATAAAGGACTTAGGGGGGGCCAGGGAGCGGGTATACCGCTGGGACTTACCGGTTCCGTACCCTGAAGATATCAAGGAAGGTTGATGAATTGTCAAGGGCCAAGGCACGAAAGGAACATGAAAATGTCACCCTGAGCCGAAGGCGAAGGGTCTGACGCCTAAGGACATCAATGGGTAAGCAGATCCTTCGGGCATTCGCCCTCAGGATGACACTTCGTGTCAGATTCTTCGCTACGCTCAGAATGACAACAAAGTGGCAGGGGATATTCAGATGAAAAGCTGGATCATTGCAACAACTTTTATACTTTGTCTGCTGAACACGGCATGCAGCAGGGGAAAAGGGGGAGAGACTACAGGCGGTATCATCATTGGATCTAAGGCCCCGGATTTTTCCATGACAGGCATTTCAGGTCAACAGATCAATCTGAAGGACCTCAGGGGACAGGGGGTCCTTGTCAATTTTTGGGCAACCTGGTGTTATCCATGCCGGGAGGAGATGGATGACCTTAAGGCAGCCTATGAAAAATATAAAGATCAGGGTATTGTTATCCTGGGTATTGATATGAAGGAAGGGGAAGAGACGGTAAGAAAGTTCACAGACAGTTATAAGATAACCTATCCCGTATTGATAGATACGGATGGGAAGGTCAGCGATGCCTACAACGTCTTTGGCATCCCCAGCAGTTTTTTTATAGACAAGGACGGGGTTATCAGAGATATTGTCCTCGGGGAGATGAATCAGGATTCGATCAATAACAAGATTGATAAACTCGTAAAAAGT
>JACROQ010000162.1 GCA_016214375.1 Nitrospirota bacterium
CCTTCCTCTCCAAAGTGGTCAATACAGCATGTAATGCCGCTGTATCCCATCTTGATCCTTTGTATGACAGCATCCGGAGTTAACTTAGAAACAGCAGGGTTTTTCGTACTCTTCTTCTCTTTCTTCTTTTTCTCGGTTTTCTTTTCACCAACTGTCTCAACCTTTTTCTTTTTATCCCCTTCTGAAACAAGACCGGCGCCGCCCATACCATCTGTACCTTCCCCAACAGGGAGCATTCCCTCCGGGGCATAATCCGGGTTTATCTTCAGTGACTCCTGCACCCTGTGCAGGGCCTCTCTTAATGCCCTCCTTGCACCTTTCGTGTCTTTCTCGTCTGACGACCTTTACAAATAGGCCTTCACATCCTCCATCACTTTTAACATCGCACCATAGAATGCCTTATACTCCTCAGAGTCTACAATAAACCCTGACCTGTCGGTAGTTACAGGGAGGAAATCTGCATAGATCAGTCCCCGAACACGGGCCATATCCCTTCCCCATGTGTCCATACCAAAATATTCCCGTTTGACCGTAACCTGTTTTACCTTGCACTCGATACCCAAAGGTTCGGACGTGGTTGTTTGAGCTGAAGGCAATATCACTATCTCCCCATGTATAGGACCATAAGGGGTCCCTTCTATCACAGGAAACCTGCGTCCAGGCAATTCCCTGCTCATCACCCTTTTCCCGTTAAGGTATACAGCAAAATCCTTGTCCCGGATCGGCACCCCCTCAATAAGCCTCTCTTCCACATCTTCTATATTAAATTTCTTGGTCAGTTTGGACAGGGTAATCGTTGTCCCGTCTCCCCTTGAAGCCTCATACGAAAGGGTTGTCATGGGCAGATGCCAGTTGTCTTCACTCTCTCCCCACTCTTCCTTATCAAAGACGACCTCTGCGGCAAAATCCCGGCTTTGAGTAGACACGGTAAAACTACCGCATGCAGAAAGGGTTGCAAACTTCCCTATACCAAACTGTCCAATCCTGTCCCTTTTGAATTTCGGAGATTTTGGATGATATTTCTTCTCAGGCGATCCAATGTTGAAATACTGCTTAAGCCCCTTCAGGTCCATGCCGCTTCCGTTATCCTTTATCACAATTCTATCTTCAGTGATTTCTACTTCAACTACTGAGGCATCCGCGTCATAGGCATTGTTTACAAGCTCCCGGATCAATTCAATACTCTGGGTGTAGAGCTTCTCACCTATGGTAATCAGGTGGCTCTTGTCAACGGTAATTGCTAATGTCTCACGATTCGGTTCCATAAGGCTTGTTTCTCCTGAGAAGCATTCGAGAAATTGCCCATCTCGTCACCCTGGTAAATCTCCTTTAAGTATTTACGAATATACAGTAATCTGCACCGTTATTCAAGGCAGCGCATTCCCGTTATGGCAAGAAAGGGATAGATTTTTTAACGAATCTGTGATAATTTCTTGCACAAATTAGCAGGATGCTGAAAAAGTCTTTCTGCCTGTCATCCTGACCCTGAACTAAGTGAAGGGGAAGGATCTGACTCCTAAGGAGAACAAAGGGTTATCAGATTCTTCGTCGCCTTCGGCTCCTCAGACACTGTCCTGAACGGAGTGAAGGAATGGCAGCCTGGTAGACTTTTTCAGCATCCTGTTAGGGAGAAAACCGATGCGCGTTGCCATGTATTATAACAACCGGGATGTCCGTGTTGAAGAGGCGCCTGTACCCAAGGTAGGCCCGGGAGAGATGCTGATAAAGATCATGGCCAGCGGCATCTGCGGCAGCGATGTGATGGAGTGGTACCGGATTCACAAGGCGCCGCTGGTGCTGGGCCACGAGATCGCCGGCGAGGTTGCCGAGGCCGGAGACGGCGTCAGACAATACAAGCGGGGCGACCGGGTCTCTGCATCTCACCATGTCCCGTGTAATACCTGCCATTACTGCCTGAATGGTCACCACACGGTGTGCGACACCCTGCGCACGACGAAGTTTTATCCCGGCGGGTTTGCGGAATACGTGCTCCTTCCGGCCATCAATGTGGACCGCGGCGTCTATCTCCTGCCGGACGAGGTCTCCTTTGAAGAGGGGTCTTTTGTGGAGCCCCTGGCCTGCGTCCTCCGCGGACAACGGTTAGCCGGCCTGCGGCCAGGGAGTACGGTGCTGGTGATCGGGAGCGGCATCTCAGGGATACTCCATATCCATCTCGCCCAGGCATTGGGGGCAGGACGCATCGTGGCGACGGATATCTCCGAATACCGGCTCGATGCGGCAAAGCGGTTTGGGGCGGCCCATGTCTTTAATGCGAAGAATTATACGCCGGACGCACTGCGTGAGATCAATGACGGGAGGCTTGCAGACCTGGTGATCCTCTGCACCGGCGCCCCTGCAGCCATGAACCAGGGGCTTCAGTCCGTGGAGCGGGGAGGAACGGTCCTCTTCTTTGCGGCAACAGATAAAGGGGTCACCATCCCGATCTCTGTAAACGATCTCCTCTTTCGGAACGAGGTCACCCTGACAAGCTCCTATGCAGGGAATCGCGCAGACCATGTTACGGCCGTGGACCTGATACGGAGCCGGAGGGTGCAGGTGGCAGAGATGATTACACACAGATTGAGCCTGGAGGAGGCTGTCTTGGGATTTAAGCTGGTTGCAGAAGGCCGGGATTCTATCAAGGTTATCGTAAAACCACAAAAATGATGAACTCGTAAAAAGTCGTCAGAAGCACCATTTTGTCATTCTGAGCGAAGCGAAGAATCTGATAGAACAATGGGTTATCAGACCCTTCGCTTCGCTCAGGGTGACATGGACTGGGGGATGAAGAATCGTTTATCACGGATTATTAAACCGAACGGCAGATGTATGCTTATGCCGATTGACCATGGATATTTCCAGGGGCCGACCTCAAAACTGGAGAAACCGGGTGAGACCATAAAACCTCTCCTTCCTTACAGCGATGCCCTGTTTGTGACCAGAGGGGTATTGCGCTCCTGTGTATCGCCGGCAGAGACCATTCCGATTATCCTTCGGGTATCCGGCGGGACCAGCATGGTGGGGAAGGACCTTGCCAATGAGGGCATCACCACTTCAATAGAAGAGGCCGTCCGGCTGAATGCCTCGGCAGTGGGGATGTCGGTATTCATCGGTGGCGACTATGAGCACCAGACCCTGTTGAATCTTGGAAATCTTGTCAATGAGGCAGAAAAGTATGGCATCCCTGTCATGGCAGTCACGGCGGTTGGAAGGGAGCTCGAGAAACGGGACGCCCGTTACCTCGGCCTCTGCTGCAGGATTGCCGCTGAAATTGGCGCCAAGGTCGTCAAGACCTACTGGTGCGAGGACTTTGATAAAGTGGTCAACGGCTGTCCTGTCCCGGTCGTTATTGCCGGAGGGCCGAAGGTGGACACAGAGAGGGAGGTATTCGAGTTTGTCCACGACGGGATGCAGAGGGGCGCTATCGGCGTGAACCTCGGAAGAAACATCTGGCAGAGCCCGCATCCGGTACCAATGATCAGGGCGCTTCGGCATATCATCCATGAAAACGGGACCGTGGCACAGGCCCTTGACGTATTCAACAGCGCGAAGAATGAGGAGAGGAAAACAATAGAGGTTTAGGCTAATTAGAGTCTGTGTATAAACTATAATCCTTTAATAAATAAAGAGAAAATGCTATAATTGCGGAACAATCAAAACAGGAGGAAACCTTGAAACTACTGAACGATTTAAAGCTGCAATTTGAAAAAGAGTTATGGGCATTGAACC
>JACROQ010000163.1 GCA_016214375.1 Nitrospirota bacterium
AAGATGACCTGATGAAAAAGGGATTGCGACCCTGAACCGACAAGGGATTGATTGTTCACTGTCTGTAGGAAAGATGACCTGATGAAAAAGGGATTGCGACCCTGAACCGACAAGGGATTGATTGTTCACTGTCTGTAGGAAAGATGACCTGATGAAAAAGGGATTGCGATCATACGGAATGTCAACGGTTTGTCAGATGTTTGTAGGAACGATAACCCGATGCAAAAGGTACGGCATTTGGACCTACTGCCTCTGCTATCTCCCGCCCCCTCCGCCTGGCAAAATCCGTCAAAAAATAGACACTTCTTGTCCTAATCCACATTTCTTTTCCTAAAATCAAGACATTTTAAAAGAGCGCGTTCTCACTAGCCGATTGAACGTGCTAATTCCCTGTAGCTTGCTACAGGGTTCTTCATTCAAGTTATATCTTTAAGCGGGGGTCTATGGAATCCCGGATCCCTTCACCCAGAAGGTTATAGGCCAATACCGTGACCAATATGGCAAGTCCGGGGAATACGGATAGCCACCACGCGATCTCGATGTTGTCTTTTCCGGCCGTCAGGATATTTCCCCAGCTTGCGGTCGGCGGCTGAACGCCGATCCCCAGAAAGCTCAGGGCAGATTCTACGAGGATGGCCCCTGCAACGCCCAGGACGGCGGAGACTAAGACAGGCGCCATGGAGTTGGGGAGGATATGTTTAAATATCATACGAAGATCACCGGCCCCGATCGCCCTTGCTGCCAGTGCAAACTCCCTCTCCCTGGAAGATAAGACCTCGGCTCTGACCAGCCTTGAAACGCCCATCCACGATGTCAGTCCGATCACGATCATGATATTCCAGATGCTCGGCTCCAAAAAGGCGATGACAGCCAGGAGCAGGAAAAAGGTGGGTATCGAGAGCATAATGTCTACAAACCGCATGAGGATCCGGTCTATCCAGCCCCCATAGTATCCGGATACGGCGCCTAAGAGGATCCCTACCATCGTGGAGATGCCTACGGCGACGAACCCGACAGCCAGCGAGATCCGTGCGCCCCATATCATGCGGCTCAGGATGTCTCTCCCCAAATCGTCGGTACCCAGGGGATGCGTGCTGCCCGGAGGCTCCAGGATATGCTTCACGTTAATGCTGTTGGGGTCATAGGGGGAGAGCAGAGGTGCAAAGATGGCGGTAATAAAGAGGGTCAGGACGATGATCCCCCCTATGACTGCGAGTTTGTTTCTCTTAAATCTCTTCCAGAAGGTCCCCATGATTCTCCTAAGGGGGGCAGGTCTTGAATTTTGACATGACATAAATGTCAAAATTCAAGACCTGACCCCATAGCGTCCTACCTCACCCGGATCCTTGGATCGGCCAGGGCATAGCCAACATCCGCCAGGAGGTTTCCGACTAATGTCAGCAATGCCCCAATCGTCAATATCCCCATGATGAGGGGATAGTCCCTTGTCATTACCGACATGAAAAAGATCTGCCCCATCCCCGGAATGGCAAAGACGGTCTCAAAGATGACGCTCCCGCCTATGAGACCCGGGACCGACAGACCCAGGATCGTGATCACCGGGAGGAGGGCGTTCCTCAGGGCATGTTTATAGACAACCACCCTCTCCGGCAGGCCCTTTGCCCTTGCCGTCGTGATGTAGTCTGACCGGATCACCTCGAGCATGTTACTCCGCATATAGCGGGAGAGGCCTGCAAGCCCGCCAAAGGCCTCGAGAAAGACAGGGAGGATAAGATGACTCGCCGTGTCCCATACCTTTCCGGTCATGGAAAGATTATCGTAGTTCATCGATCTCAGTCCGGATATGGGGAGCCAGTCCAAGTAGACCCCGAAGAGGATCATCAGGAGAAGCGCAAACCAGAAGGTTGGGATAGCAAACCCTATAAATACGACCACGGTAGTCACCTTGTCGTAGAGTGAATATTGGTGCGTTGCCGAAGAGACCCCTACCGGGATAGCAATGATCAGGATCAGCAGGAGGGAGAGGGTGTTGATGAGGATGGTCACCGGCAGTCGCTCCTTGATCTTCTCCCAGACAGGCCTCTTGTCCGTAGAAAAGGAATCGCCGAAGTCGAGTTTTACGATACGCTTTAACCAGATTCCGTACTGGACCATGACGGGTTTATCAAGACCATAGTATTTTTCAAGCTTTTCCCTGGCCTCAGGCGTGATCTTGGGGTTCAGCTCTGTCAGGACATCCGTAGGCTTCCCCGGGGCAAGGTGGATAATCAGGAAGGATATCAGCGTAATCCCCAGCACCGTGGGGATCATCTCAAGTAGGCGTTTTAGAAAGTAGATCGTCATCAGATTCCCAGACTTCGGAGAGATGTTAGCAGACAGGGAATCGGGTGTCAATCCAATGTTCCAGGTTCCTTGATAACTGATGCAAAAAGTCCAACCAGGCGCCCTTATTTCAGGCAGAAACGGCA
>JACROQ010000074.1 GCA_016214375.1 Nitrospirota bacterium
TAGCGCTGGCAAAAGAGGCCGCCTGGGCAAAATTTGATGAGACGCTGGACATGGCTATTCGCCTGGGTGTTGATCCAAGGCACTCAGATCAGCTCGTGAGAGGCGCGGTTGTGCTGCCGCATGGCATCGGCAAGAGCGCCAGGGTTATTGTGTTTGCCAAAGGGGAAAAGGAGAAAGAGGCGAAGGATGCCGGGGCTGACCATGTCGGCGCTGAAGACCTTGCAGACAAGATCGCCAACGGATGGATGGACTTTGATCGCGTCGTTGCGACGCCGGATGTAATGGCGATGGTCGGCAAGCTTGGAAAGATACTGGGCCCCCGCGGTCTGATGCCGAATCCCAAGCTCGGTACCGTGACATTCGATGTAGGAAAGGCAGTGAAAGAGATCAAATTGGGGAAGGTAGAGTACAGGGTTGATAAGACGGCTATCATCCATGTGCATGTCGGGAAGATTTCCTTTGATGGAAGGAAACTTTTTGAAAATGCCGCTGCTGTTATGGAATCGATTATCAAAGCCAAACCCGCTTCCAGCAAAGGCCGTTATCTTAAGACAATCACTATTTCATCAACCATGGGGCCTGGTGTTAAGGTAGATCCGGTGCTCGTCGGAAATATGTTTGAATAATGCAGTGAACACAGATTTTTGTCGGAGAACGTAGGCGTTTTGTTCACTTAAATGAACCCTGGCGGTTCGGCCTGCCGAGACAAGTCTTATGATGAATGTTATCCTTTCTCGGTATGGTGTAATCTTAACAGAGAAAGGAGGTATAGGATAGATGGGAAGCAAAATCCAAGAAACAGGAAAAGATAAAGGTGGTGCAGGAGCTTCATGATCCGGAACCGCCTGAGAAAGTGTGGGGCGGAATACAAGGTTGTCAAGAATACCCTTGCCAAAAGGGCGTCAGAGGGTACGGATGCGCATAAGTTGGAAGGCTATTTTTCAGGGACGACAGGGGTTGTGATCAGCTATGATGATGTAGTGACCCCTGCAAAGGTCCTGTTGGAATATGCCGTGAAATTAGAGCCCTTTAAGATCAGGGTGGGGATTTTGGAAGGGATTGTCCTTGAACCTGCCCGGATTAAAGAGGTTGCCAATATGCCGTCCAGAGAGGCGCTGATCGGGAGGGCCCTCGGCGGCATACAATCACCGCTGTATGGACTGGCAGGCACTCTCCAGGGGGTACTCAGCAAGCTGGTCTATGTGCTGAATGCCGTGGGGAAGAGTAAGTCATCAAACTAAGGGATTCTTTGGCCTAAAATCGCAGATTAAATTTTAATAATAAATGAGAGGAGAAGAAAGATGTCAGAAACAAAGAGTTTGACCATGGACGAGGTTCTTAATTTCATCGACAATATAAAGGTTCTGGAGCTGGTCGATTTTGTCAAAAAGATCGAGGACCGGTACGGGGTTTCTGCGGCGGCCCCAGTCGCCGCTGCAGCAGCGCCGGCAGGCGGCGGAGGGGGCGCGGCAGTTGCAGAAGAGAAGACGAGTTTTGATGCGATCCTTACGAGTGTCGGAGACAAGAAGATCCAGGTGATCAAGGTGGTCAGAGAGCTGACAACCTTAGGGCTGAAAGAGGCAAAAGACCTCGTAGACGGGGCCCCCAAGCCGTTGAAGACAGGGGTATCCAAGGAAGAGGCAGAGACTATAAAGGCCAAGATTACCGAAGCGGGTGGCCAGGTGGAGATTAAGTGAAGACAGAAGCAAGAAGTAAGAAGTAAGAGGCAAGAGGTGCAGGGACAGACCTTCGGGCCTGTCCTTCTTCACTAAAACTCAAACGAAGAGGTGGGAAAGAGAATATGAGTGACCCAATTATCCAAGGGTGTATAGAGAGAAGGGATTTCTCAAAGATTCAGTCCAGGATAGAGATCCCGGAGCTATTGGAGATACAAAAAAAGTCCTTTGAGCGGTTTATCCAGAAGGACCTCTCCAATGAACAGAGGGAAGATTCAGGACTTCAGGCGGCCTTCAATAGTATTTTCCCCATATCTGATTTCAATGGGACGGCGGTATTGAGGTTTATTGAATATTCCCTGGGAGAATCCAAATACGGGATTTGGGAGTGCATCGAGAGGGGAATGACCTTTGCTGTCCCCATGAAGATACGGGTCAGTTTAGAGATCATGGAAAAGGATGAGAAGACCGGGGTTAAGAGCACCAAAGAGGTCAGAGAGCAGTGGGTCTATCTCGGCGAATTGCCCCTGATGACAGATAATGGGACATTTATCGTAAACGGGACTGAACGCGTTGTTGTCAGTCAGCTTCAACGTTCGCCCGGCGCATTTTTTACGCATGACAAAGGGCGGACGCATATCAGCGGAAAGATCCTGTTCTCTGCCAGGATCATTCCATACAGGGGGTCATGGCTCGATTTTGAATTCGACACGAAGGACATCTTATATGCACGCATAGACCGGCGGAGAAAATTCCCAACCACCATATTACTGAAGGCGCTGGGGCTCTCCACCTATGACATCCTGAAGATGTACTACCCTGTGGAAGAGGTCAGGATAAGAAGCAAGAAATTCTACAGCAAGATCGATGCGAAAGTGCTTAGCGGCGGCAGGATTCTTTATGACATCATTAATGAGCAAGGCGGTGAGGTGTTGGTTAAGGAAGGGAGCAGGGTCACTCCCGGCGTGTTAAAGAAGCTGGAAAATCTCGGCATCAAGGAGATCCCGCTCACGACAGAAGATCTGCACGGACGGGTCGTCTTTAATGACGTGATCGATACCTCAACGGGTGAGGTGATCCTCGGAAGCAATGGGGTGCTGACAGAGGAGATCCTGCAGAAGATTATCAAATCGGGTGTGGAGAAGATAGACCTCCTCTATATCGATAATTTCCAGACAATTCCGGTCATCCGGGATACCTTGGCGCAGGAAAATATCGACTCTCCGGACGCGGCGATCATTGAGATCTACAAGAGGTTAAGGCCGGGTGAAAGCCCTACGATCGATACGGCAAGAATCATGTTTGACAACCTCTTCTTTAACCCGCGGCGTTATGACCTTGCCCCTGTGGGCAGGCTGAAATTAAACAAGAAGCTGGATGTGGATGTGCCGCTGACCCAGAGGACACTCGCTTCACAGGATATCGTAGAGACAATAAGGTATTTGGTGAATCTGAAGTCCAACAAAGGGGAGATCGATGATATCGACCATCTTGGCAACAGGAGGGTGCGCTGCGTGGGAGAACTGCTAGAAAACCAGTTCCGCATCGGCCTGGCAAGGATGGAAAGAACGATCAAGGAGAGGATGAACATCCTGGATCTTGAGGCCGCCCTCCCCCATGACCTTATCAATGCCAAGTCAGTGATTGCGGCGGTCAAGGAGTTTTTCGGCAGCAGCCAGCTCTCCCAGTTCATGGATCAGACGAATCCCCTTTCCGAGATCACGCACAAGCGAAGGCTCTCAGCCCTCGGGCCGGGTGGTTTGACCCGGGAGCGTGCCGGATTTGAAGTGAGGGACGTTCATCCTACCCATTATGGCCGTATCTGTCCTATAGAGACCCCTGAAGGTCCGAACATCGGGTTGATTACCTCGCTGTCTGCCTATGCCAGGGTGAATGAATACGGTTTCATCGAGTCCCCGTACCGTAAGGTGGTCAATGGAAAGGTAACAGACGCGATCGAGTATCTCTCCGCTATAGACGGAGACAGATATATGATCGCGCAGGCAAGCTCTCCGGTGGATTCCAAAGGCAAATTGACGTCAGAGACGATCTCTGCCCGGTACGGCGGGGATTTTGTAATGGTTTCGTCAGACAAGGTGGAATACATGGATGTCTCGCCCAAGCAGATCGTCAGTGTGGCCACTTCCATGATCCCCTTCCTGGAGAATGATGATGCCAACAGGGCATTGATGGGCTCCAACATGCAGCGGCAGGCCGTTCCCCTGATCAGGACAGAGGCCCCGTTG
>JACROQ010000164.1:0-904 GCA_016214375.1 Nitrospirota bacterium
ATACACAGCTTAACCTGAAAAGACATTTAGTCCATTAGCAGGCTGTTGAAAAAGTCTTTCTGCCTGTCATCCTGACCCTGAACGAAGTGAAGGGGAAGGATCTGATGTTTTTCAGATCCTTCGGGCGTTCGCCCTCAGGATGACACTTCGTGTCAGATTCTTCGTCGCCTTCGGCTCCTCAGACGCTGTCCTGAACGGAGTGAAGGAATGACAGCTTGGAGGACTTTTTCAACAGCCTGTTAGACCTCCTCTTTTTTACGTAACAACTTAGCCCCGATAATCCCTATTTCATACAATACGATGAGCGGACCCGCCATCAGCAACTGATTAAACACATCCGGTGTGGGAGTGAGCACCGCAGCGATAATAAAGTTCAGGAGTATGGCATACTTCCTGTTTTTTGCCAGAAATTCCGGTGTAAAGAGTCCTATCCTCGTCAGGAATATAATGATAAAGGGGAGTTCAAAGATGATCCCGAAGGCCAGCATAAACTTGATGACAAAGTCGAGATAGTATCCTATCGAGATCATGGGGGTGAGGTCAGCGGTCTTATAAGTCAGGAGAAAATTCATGGCAAATCTGAGCACCACGAAATAACAGAAGAGGAGGCCAATTCCAAAGGAGATAATCACCAGGATAAGAAATAGGACACCATATCGTCTCTCTGTTTCACTAAAGGCAGGGGAGACAAACCTCCAGATCTGGTATAACACGACCGGTAAGGCCAGGATAACCCCGGCAAAGAGGGCCACTTTAAAGTTACTCCAGAGCGCCTCTGCCGGAGATAAGAATACAAAGGTAGGCCCTTTCTCCAAGGTGATGAGTCCGGTAAGCAATTTAAGGAGCTGCTCAGAGAAGTAAAAAGAGGCCACGAAACTCACACCGATCGCTATCAGAGAAATTG
>JACROQ010000164.1:913-3460 GCA_016214375.1 Nitrospirota bacterium
GAAATTGCTAAACACCGTCTTAATTCCGTGAGGTGCTCTATCAGGGACATCCGTTTGTCTTCTGTCATCTGAGTCTCTTCTTGCTGTCTGCCATGAACGATTCACCCATGACGGCCGTCCCTATGCTTTGCCCTTTCTGGCATTCTCTTTCCCCTCTTCCATCTTAAATATCTCCATCACCTTGTCTTTGGCAAGAAGCTTCTCCTTCTGCAGGTTCTTCCTTAAGACCTCTTCCTCCGGGGTCAGGACGTGTTTTTTGTTCAGGTCTCTTATTTCATGCTCCAGTCTCTTATGCCTCTCTTCCCAGGAGAAAAACTCATCATTCTCGCGCCGCAATCTCTCTATCAGCGCCATATTCTTCTTACCTGCCATATGCCGGTCTCCTTTCCTTTAGGTTTGTTGTCTGTAAATTATAGTTCCAATCCCATAATAAAGGCATCTTCCTTAGGATTTTTGTAGTATTTGGGTCTGCGCGTTATCATTCTGAACCCGATCTTCTCATACAACCTGCGGGCGGCCTCATTAGACTCCCTGACCTCTAAGAACGCACTCACCACCCCGGCCTTCCTCCAATAATCCAGAGCAGTGGTAATCAGACTGAAGCCGATGCCCTTCTGCCTGTACTGAGGATGCACGGCAAGATTAAGCACATGGGCTTCACCCTCAAAGAGCCAGAAACAGATGTAACCGGCCAATGCCCGCGATGGCAACAAGCGCGCCACCCAGGGATAAGAAAAGGAGTTAGAGAACTCGGCCTTAAACATGGGATAGGTCCACGGATCAGAAAATGACGTCTTCTCTATCTTGAGCACCTCATCGAGGTCATCCTCCCGCATCTCCTCTATGGTAATCTGGTCTTCCTTGATCATGCCGATTCTCTGCTCTAATCCCCCCATCCCCCCTTTATTAAAGGGGGGTAAGGGGGAACTTAGGAGCTTCTGAACTTTACCTCTGCCTCAGACCTTCGTATATAAACAGGAATCTCCGTATCCGTGATAATCTCCCCTCTTTTTAACTTAGCGAGGCCGATCCTTGCCACAGAAATCCCTGAAGGGAGCATGGCATTCATCGGTGCAAAATAGGCATTATCGCCAAGCCGGCTCTTTAAAAAATCTTTATAGACATCGACCCCATCCCCCAGGAAGACAACAGGCTCCCGGATCTGCTCTATCAGAGACTCAGGGGATACGACCCTGTCGTCTGTCAACCGGATCATATAACCATCCTCACGATATTTGAACAGCGCCGCATAGACCTCCTTTTTTCGCGCATCCAGTATGGGGCACAGGAGATAACGGCAGAATGGCATATTCGAGGCCAGCGCCTCTAACGTAGAGACTGCGGACGCCGGTTTCCCTGTGGCCATGCATAACCCCTTCACGGTGCCGAGCCCGATACGGAGCCCGGTAAATGAGCCGGGCCCGATGGAGACCGCAAATCCATCAATCTCTTCTAATGTGATCCTGGCCCCCTGGAGCACGAGATCTATCGCCTCCATAAGCCGTTCAGAATGGGTTACATCGATCTTAAGGCTGTATTGCGAGACAGGCCTTTCCTCATCAACCAGACCGATACTGCCCGTCATCGTAGACGTGTCTATTCCGAGTACCTTCATTTGAAAATCCCGTCCTGTCATTCTGAGCGCAGCGAAGAATCTGACACTTCAGACCCTTCGCCTTCGGCTCAGGGTGACATTTTCATGGTTCTTTGTGAGTGGCATAGCTCATGAGGGTTCATCTGTTATACTCTACTTTATGGAGCCTCATCCTGAAGATGTTCTGGCCCTCATCTCCTTTTACCAGGATCTCAAAGGGGGTCCGAATGTCATCAATGACCCTGAAATCTCCATACACTATCTCAAAGAGCCTCTCCCCGCCTCTGTCCGGAGGCTTCGAAAATATCTCTTTCCTGACCACGTCCATATTCCTCTTGTTAACCCACCACCGCCTGATAGGATAGGACAAGTCCCCCTTGCTTTTCAACTGATTTAATAGGTAGTAATCCTCCAGCTCCTCAATAAGAAAACGGGTATCTCCAGTGACATCACTCCCATAAAAATCTATCGCCTCCCTGACTATTCCCGGATCTGCGGGGAGATCGATCCCCGGGACACCTTTGATCCCTGCCATGAACTCCTCAGCGCTGCCGCTGATCCGCATCCCATTGGGGAGCGAGAGGGTAAACAGGTCATCCACTGTCTCAAAATTAAATAAGGTAAACCCGATGGGGGTGAGTCCTGTAAGCCTGAACAGACCCTCGCTCCTGTATAACAGGTAGGCATCCAGTTCCGGTGACGCGATGCCCGCGGGTCTCAGACCTAAGGAGGCTTTTATGGTCTTTATACTTGCTGACTTGCCCTGGATGACCTCTATCACCCTCCTGTCCATACTGATCTCAAGGTGGGCATAGGGTTTTGTCCCGGCACAGGAGAGGGGGATCATACTGCCTATCAGCAATATTATAACGGTTGGGGTTGGCATCGGACAAGCTGAACTTCCAGACGTTGCCCTGCACGTCCCCGGCGTATACGGTATCGGCCACCTTGTC
>JACROQ010000075.1 GCA_016214375.1 Nitrospirota bacterium
TAAAATTGACTACATACTCATAGAGGCCGGCATTTGATAAAGAGAGGACCTTTTTTATCACAGGCTTAAATAGATCGACCCTCCCAAAGGCCAGTGCGGAGGCAATGAATCCGGCAAGCTCTATCTCCCCCGGGTTTTGATAGTGATGGGGAAACTCTATCGGGTCATTGTTTATGTACCCCTTGAGTATCTGCACATTATATAGCTTATCAAAGAGCTCTTTGAGTTGTACGGTCCTGACAATGACAGCATCCATAAGGGTTACGTATATATAACATATCCTTTCATTCATTGCATGGGAAATTTAACTCTATGGCCTATTTGACTCCTCCATGTAGATCTGTTAATATTTTGTTAAATTTTGAAACGTGGGTGCCCTTATGGTAGAACGTATAATCCTTAATTGTATCAGCGATGGTGTGCTTACCATTGACCTGCTGGGGAACATCCAGTATGTGAATAAGGCCATGCAGGAGCTTTTGGGATATCCTGAGAGCGAGCTCATCGGAAAGAGGTGTGAACGGTTTATACGGAGCAACATCTGTGCATCCGAAGACTGCATCCTCCGCCGCTCCCTTGCAAAGAGAGAGAATATCTCAAATTATGAGACCTTTGTCGTAAACAGTGAAGGGCGTCGCGTCCCTGTCAATATAAATACGGATCTATTATATGATGAGGCAGGCAACCTTATCGGGATTGTAGAGGTCTTCCGGGATATCTCTCAGTTGAAGGAACTCAAGGAGCGCCTCACAGAGGTTTATCAGTTCGGTAACATCATCACAAAAGACCGCAGGATGAAAGAGATACTGGCGATACTCCCCTCGGTAGCCCAGTCAAAAAGCACAGTGCTTATACAAGGAGAAAGCGGGACAGGAAAGGAGCTTATTGCAAAGGCCATTCATAATAATAGCCTGAGAAAAGACAAGCCCTTTATCGCTGTGAACTGTGCGGCAATACCGGAGACCTTAATAGAAAGCGAACTCTTTGGCCATGTGAAGGGGGCCTTTACCGGGGCCTATCAGGACAGGATGGGCAGGTTTGAACTGGCAAATCATGGGACAATCTTTCTCGATGAGATCGCTGACATGAGCCTGTCTACCCAGGCCAAATTGCTCCGGGTTATTCAGGAGGAAAGGTTTGAGAGGGTAGGAGGATCAAAAACGATCGCGGTGGATGTTCATTTTATAGCGGCTACAAACAAGAATCTCCTGAGGGCGGTCAAAGAGGGGCATTTTAGAGAAGATCTTTATTATAGGATCAGCGTATTTCCTGTCACATTGCCCCCCCTGCGAGATCGGAAAGAGGATATCCCCCTCCTGATCACCTATTTTATAGACAAGTTTAACAAAGAGACGGGGAAATCTATCAACAACATTGCCCCACAGGCCATGAAGGTATTCATGAACTATTTTTATCCGGGCAATATCCGGGAGCTTGGAAATATTATTGAACATGCCTTTGTCTGCAGCCGGGGCAATACCATCCTGCCGGAACACCTTCCAAAAGAGCTGGTCTATGCAGAAGAGCGCTTAGAAATAGCCCCGGAGGGGAGTTCCCTTAACAGGGTCGAGAAAGAGTGGATATTATCTGTATTAGAGAAATCCATGTGGAGGTATCAGGAGGCGGCAAAAAGGCTGGGGATCAGCCGGACTACTTTATGGCGAAAACTAAAGGCCTATGGTCTAACCCCGGAGAAGAGTCGAGTTCATTAATGAAACGATTTGTTTTGATCAGAAACACCCATGGACTGCACGATATTTACTGTATTTCCTGCCCTGTAACATATTAAACGATTACATTTGTTTCATTATAAAACCTTCGTTCCCCTGTTTATTTTCGCAACTAATTGATTTTAAAGGATGTTATTTTTGGCGCAACACTTGCTATTCTCTATATAGTAGTTATCTTCTAAATATAGAGGATAGTCCCCTATATAGAAAGAAAAGGGATGGTGATTAAAATGCAATGTCCAAAATGTGCTGGTTTCATGATGTATGAGAAGTTTATGGATATGGAGGAAACAAGCCGTTTCTACTTTTATGGCTGGCGGTGCATCTCCTGCGGAACCATCGTAGATAGCACGATTCTCGCCAACAAGGTGTATAAAGACCGTCAAAAGGAGAATAAGCGCCGGCGTCTTAAAAAGGCTTGTTGACGGGAAGGGGGTAACAAAGTGGGGAAGGACATAGTCATCAGAATCGGGGGAGAGGGCGGAGAAGGGGTCATCAGTACCGGCGATATGCTTGCACAGGCAGCTGCACGCGCAGGGCTGGAGGTTCTTACATTCCGGACCTTCCCGGCAGAGATTAAGGGCGGATATGCCATGTATCAGCTCAGGGTATCCACGGAAAAGATACTCTCCCAGGGTGACACATTTCATGTATGCGTAGCCTTTAACGGGGAGGCCTATGAGATGAATAAGGACCTCCTGGCCCCCGGGACTGTGCTTGTCTATGACAGCCCTGGCGGCGACTTTCAGTCAGAACCGATAGAGGGCGTTATTCAATATCCTGTCCCTATGACAAAGATCAGCAAGGTGGATCTGGGAAGCCTCATCTCAAAAAACATGGTTGCCCTCGGGGCTGTAATGCAGCTCTTCTCCTTCCCTGCAGACAGCCTGAAGGATCTCATAAAGGCCAAGTTTGATGAACTCGTAAAAAATCGCCAGAAGCACTATTTGTCATTCTGAGCGGAGCGAAGAATCTGATAAAACAATGAGTTATCAGACCCTTCGCTTCGCTCGGGGTGACAGTGAAGGACTTTTTACGAGTTCATCAAGTTTAAAAAGAAGGGAGAGCCCGTCGTAGAGATGAATCCGCGGGCCCTTGAGGCAGGGGCAGAGTATGTACGGTCTCATCTCAAAAAGGTGGACAGATTCTATATACAGCCAGCCCAACCCAGGGAGGACAGGATTATGCTCTCGGGCAATGAGGCGGTCGGCCTTGGCGTCCTTGTGGCAGGCTGCCGCTTCTTCTCCTGTTATCCTATTACCCCGGCAACGGATATAGCAAACTGGTTATCCAGACATCTTCCAAAGGTCAATGGCGTTGTCGTGCAGGCAGAGGATGAGATCGCCTCTCTTGGACAGGTTATTGGGGCCTCTTTTGCAGGGGTTAAGGCCATGACCGGGACTTCCGGGCCGGGACTTGATCTCATGGTTGAATTGCTTGGCTTTGCCAGCATGGCTGAGCTCCCCATCGTGATAGCTGATGTGCAAAGGGGGGGGGCCTCCATGGGGCTCCCTACAAAGAGCGAACAGGCTGATCTCTTCTTAGCGGCGAAAGGGGGGCATGGTGACTTTCCCCGGATCGTACTTGCTGCGGCAACCATTGAGGACTGCTTCTATCTTACAGTAGAGGCCTTCAATCTGGCAGAGAGATACCAGATTCCTGTGATCCTTCTCAGTGATGGGGCCCTTGCGTCCAGGACTGAGAAGATAAAAAGGCCGGATCTTTCAAAGATAAGAATAATCAATCGTGAGGCCTATTCCGGCAATGGCGAGTATCAGCGGTATGCGGTGACGGAAACAGGGGTCTCGCCGATCTCTGTACCCGGTCAGGCCGGGGGGCGCTATATTGCCACAGGCCTTGAACACAGCGAGACCGCGGCGCCAAAATATTCACCGGATTATCACGAAAAAATGACAGAAAAACGCTTCAGAAAGATAGCCGCCATAGAGGATGAATTTCCTGAGCCGGAATGTGAAGGGGACAAAGATGGCGATCTCGGTATCATAAGCTGGGGACTCACCCAGTGTGCGGTAAGGGAGGCTATAAAGGAGTGCGCAGACAACGGACTCCGGGTACGGGCCCTGTATCCAAAACTCCTTTTCCCTGTCCCTGTCAAGGCGATCCGGAGATTCGCCTCTACCGTCAGAAAGGTCTTAATTCCGGAACTAAACTACCAGGGGCAGTTTGCAGAACTTGTAGCCGTACATGCCGGTGTCAATGCTATCAGATTCAATCTGTATGGCGGTCTCCCTTTCACGCCGGCGCAGATCAGGGAAAAGATTACGGAGGTTATAAAATAATTATGGAAACTATCCAACAATTAAAACCAAAAGATTACAAATCAGATGTCCCGCCCATATGGTGCGCCGGGTGTGGTGATTATGGAGTCCTTGCCTCTCTGACCATGGCCTTTAGCCTGAACAATGTTAAACCGTCTGATACGGTTCTCGTCTCCGGGATAGGTTGTTCCAGCCGGCTCCCTTACTTTGTGACTACCTTTGGCATGCATACCTGCCACGGAAGGGCGCTCTCTGTGGCCACAGGGATTAAATTGGCAAGACCCGATCTGAGGGTAGTCGTGGTGGGTGGCGATGGGGACCACTTCAGTATCGGGGGTGGTCACCTTCCCCATGCGGCAAGAAAAAATATAGACCTTTTGCTGATCGTGATGGATAACTCCATATACGGATTAACCAAAGGGCAGGTGGCCCCGACCAGCAGGCCCGGAATGGTAACTACCACAACGCCCTACGGCTCTCCGGACCTTCCGGTAAACCCTGTTGCCTATGCCCTTGTGTATGGTGCGTCCTTTGTGGCCCAGAGCTTTTCATCCAATACAAAGCTGACGGCAGATCTGATAGGGAAGGCCCTCAATCACAAAGGCTTTGCCTTTATCAATGTCATCTCCCCATGTCCCACCTTTAACAAGGTGGACACCTTTGAGTACTATAAACCTCTGCTTAAAAATATTGACGAGATCCATCCGGATAAGGGCGATAAGGTCAGGGCTCTATCCCTTGCAATGACGATGGGGAGAGAGAACGGGGAGGTGCCGATCGGCCTCTTCTACCAGGAGGAGAGACCCACCTATGTAGAAATGATACAAGAGATCAAGATAAAGAATAAGGGGACAGGTCATCCGGATTTAGCGGATTTAGGGCGCATTATGGACATTCTGCGGCCGTAAAGGTGACGGCTTCGTAAAAAGCTCCATCTGCAAGGCGCGCAAATCCTGAGGAATGAGGCGTACTTTTTAGGTACGCCGCAGTGACGAAGGATGCGGCGCAACGCCGCAGATGGAATTTTTACGAAGCCGTCCGCTGTCACGGCTCTTCCTGGTCTAATTCTACGTTCCAGTAGAGATAATCACGCCAGCTTTCCGGCGTACTTCTAATCCCTATCGTTATGGTGACGTGGGGAAGCCACTTTGGCTCAACAGGCTGTTTTATTAACTGCATCCCGGATTCGACAGGGGTACAGCCGGACTTCTTATTGTTACACCGCCAACAGGCCGTTACAATGTTTTCCCAGCTCTTTTTCCCGCCGCGTGCAACAGGGATTACGTGATCAAACGTCAATTCCTTGATATCAAATCTGTCTCCGCAGTATTGACAGCGATAGCTATCCCGGGCAAAAATATTAGCCCTGGAAAATTTCACCCTATGGATATCTTTCGCCCGCACACATTTTAAAAGCCTGAGGACAGAGGGGAGGCGAAATGAAATCGACACCCCGTGAATCTCTCTATTATAGACCTCTAAGACCTCTACCTTCCCCTGGAAAAGAAGCGTAATGGCCCTCTTCCAGTGTATTACCTTTAGCGGCTCATAGGTCGCATTCAGTAGCAGCGTATGTTCCATGTAAGATGACATTATACACAATCCTCTGTGAAAAAGGCAATAGATTCATTGACTTTATACAGATAGCTATGTAAAATATTACCATGTCGGTCGTGAGAAAGAAGTATCCGCTGGCCGTTAGCCTTTTGTCAGGAGTGATCGTCTGTTTCTCTGTTCTTTGGCTTCCTCAACTTGCAGACAGTGTAACCCCTTCAGATATATGCCCCAAGCATAATCTCTCGTCCGGCGAATATACCGCTTGCTTCTACTGCCATAATGCTGAGACACCGGAGGAGACGGGTTTTACAATCAATAATGAAAGTGGGTTTTGTCTGAGCTGTCACGATGGCTCTACCCTGGATGTCTCTACACACACCTCCCTGGGGAGTCTCGCTGAACGAATCTCCAAACCTGCTGTCGTAGGACATATACAGGGGGTAGATCATCCGTTTTCAGTGAGCTATTCAGAGGCCAAAAATATCAGCTCTACTCTAAAATTAAAGGGCTTTCCAAATGCCCCGATAAAACTTTTTGGCGAAAAAGTGGAGTGTGCAAGCTGTCATGACCCGCATAGTTGTAAAAATCCTCTATTCCTCCGGGTATCGAATGACCGAAGCGCCCTCTGCCTCGCATGCCACGATATGTAAATAATCTTATTATTCTGCTTGACGATAAATATTGTATATGCTAAAACATTACGCATTGTTGTATTGTAGTTGTTGTACTGAGCATGATGTAGATGGCCATCGGTAACCGCAGGGGGGTTAGAAGCAATGCCAAAAGGTCGCGTTAAATGGTTCAATGATAAGAAAGGCTATGGTTTCATTGAACAAGAAAATGGCGAAGATGTGTTCGTACACTTTTCAGCCATTCAAGACGACGGGTTCAAATCTCTCGGCGAAGGCCAGGAAGTAGAATTCGAAGTTGAGAGTGGTCCAAAAGGCGCTCACGCAAAAAACGTCGTCAAAATATAAGCCTATATTTTATACACCCCGCCTCTCCATAGCGGGGTATATTGTTTACAAGGTCTTACCTCTTTTTAAGAGCAGGCGTCCATCAAAAGCTGCGCTATCAGCCTTACTCCTATAGCGGAAGCCCCCACGGGTGAATAGGCCCTTTCCTTATCATTCCATGCAACCCCTGCAATATCAAGATGTACCCAGGGATAGCCTTCTACAAACTTGCTCAATAAGATGGCTGCAGTCATTACTCCGCCTTCCCGTCCGCCTGAGTTTTTCATGTCCGCTATGGGGCTTTTGATCTGCTCAAAGTAGTCATCCCACAAGGGCATTTCCCATACCCGTTCCCAGGCCTTCTCCCCGGCCTTAACCACCCTCTCCTTTAATTCCTCATCATTTCCCAGCATCCCGGTAGCATGATTTCCCAGGGCAACGACGCAGGCCCCTGTCAGGGTGGCAATGTCTATTATCCAGCGTGGTTTGTACCGTGTGGCATAAAACAGGGCATCTGCCAATGCCAGCCTCCCCTCTGCATCCGTACTGATAATCTCAATAGTCCGGCCGCTCATGGAACGCAGGACATCCCCGGGCCGGCTCGCTGTCCCGCTTGGCATATTCTCGGTAGCGGGAAGAAGGCCGACAAGATTCAGGGGTAAACGAAGCATGGATGCCGCCCTGAGTACCCCTAAGGTGATGGCTCCTCCGGACATATCATATTTCATCTTTCCCATCCCTTCGCTCGGTTTCAGTGAGATGCCGCCGCTGTCAAAGGTGATAGACTTCCCAACAACCACGATGGGTTTCCCCCCCCTCTTACCCCCGTTGTATTCAAGGATTATAAATTTAGGGGGCTCCTGACTCCCCTTAGCAACTCCTAAAAACGCCCCCATGCCAAGCCGCCCTATCTGAGGCCTTGAGAGGACTGTACACTTAATCTTGTTGGCCGCTGCCATCCTCTTTGCCGTCTCTGCCAGTATAGCCGGCGTCATATCGTTCGCAGGATGATTGATCAGGTCCCTTGCAAAGTTAACAGACTCTGCGACAATCCTCCCCTGTATAACCCCTTCTTCTGCCTCTCTTACGCCATTTCTCTCTTCTTCAACGACCCTTAACTCCTCTATATTCCGGGAGTTCGTGTCCTCTTTAACCTTATATTTCGAAAATCGATAAAGTCCAAGGATGGCGCCTTCTGCCATGGCATAGCCCACATCTTTGATGGGCACCCCTTCCAGTCTAAAGCCAAAGGTCGCAGTCGAAGTCGCTAACGTCTTTAAGCCCATCTCTTTCGCACGCAATGACGCCCTCCCCATAGCCTGCCGGACCTGTTCAAGCCCTGCCTTTTCCGCCTTCCCAAGGCCACATAAAAAGACGTACGCCGCAGGGATTGCCCCCCCGGTTCCTATAACCTCTATCTGCTCCGGCTTCCCGGTGAACCCCTTTCGCTCAAGTACCTTGCTGATGGATCTGCTTAGAAGCCTGTTAATCTCCTGGACCAGCGGACTAAACCCTGTGCCATTTTCGTGAATTCCGACCAGGATAGCGTCTACATTTTCTTGTAAGACTGTGCCCCTCTTGACAGAAACTTTCATCTTCATTTTTCTCCTTCGATTATACTTTCAACATTCCTTAATCTTTACGCGTAATAAAGGTCACCAGCCCGGTGGCGGATAGCTCTCCTGCCAACTGCTCCGCCTCTTTTATGTCTTTCATAATCCCTACCCGGACTCGATAGAACTTCATGTCGTCTTTATCATAGGGGATAATGTATACATCCGCATATTTCTGCTCTAACCGGTTCTTTAATCTTATGGCATTTTCCTGGATTGCAAATGAACCCACCTGTATGGTAAAATCAGATATTCTTTCTCCCCACTTCAAGACCTCGATCTCTACAGGGGCCAATCCCGTTTCAACCATGTCAATGGCGCCTGCTGAGCCATACGACAGGTCTATGATACGGTCATCAATAAAGGGACCCCTGTCATTTATTTTGACAGTGACGGAACGTCCATTTTCCAGATTTGTAACCTTTGCAACGGTCCCGAGCGGCATCAGTTTGTGTGCCGCTGTCAGGGCATGCATATCATATATTTCCCCGCTCGATGTCGGCCGGCCATGAAATTCCTCTCCATACCATGAGGCAATCCCCCTCTCGATGTACCCTTGGGCGTACGGTTCTCTTGAGACAGGTAAGGAACAAGAGGAGAGGATCATGGAAAATATAAAAATAAAGAAAATCCGTGTCTTAAAGAACCTCTTCATCTTCTCTTTCTGCCAATGTTGCTACGCCGACAACTTTGTCGTTATCGTCTGTATCAATCAGTCTGACACCCTGGGTATTGCGGCCGATAATGGAGATATCCCTTGTCTTCATCCGGATGATCTTACCGGCCGAGGTGAGGATCATGATCTCATCCTCGTCAGACACCTGGAGGGCTGAAACTGCCTTTCCATTCCTTGAGGTAGACTTGATGGTCAGGATCCCCTTTCCTCCGCGACCCTGCATCCTGTATTCGGAAAGGTCTGTTCGCTTGCCATAGCCACGCTCGGTCACCGTAAGAATAGTAGAATTACCGCGTACGATCTCCATGCCTACGACAAAATCATCCTCATCGAGATCGATGCCCTTGACACCCCTCCCGACTCTTCCGATCGTTCTAATCTCCTCTTCATTGAATCGTATGGCCATCCCATTGTGCGTGCTCAACAACACCTCCTGGTTGCCGGAGGTGAGCCTCACGGAGGTCAACTTATCTCCCTCATCAAGCAAAATACCGATAATGCCGCCTAACCTTATATTGCTGTAAGCATCCAGGGAGGTCTTTTTCATGACACCCTTTATGGTCGCCATTACGATATATTTATCACTGCTGAACACAGATACAGGCAGAACAGCGGTTACCCGTTCATCTTTGTTAAGCTGCAGGAGGTTCACGATCGCCTTCCCCTTGGCAAGCCTGCCGGCCTCAGGTATCTGGTAGACCTTCATGCCGTAGACCTTTCCGCTATCCGTAAAAAACAGGAGATGATTATGGGTAGAGGCCACAAAGAGGTGCTCGACAAAGTCCTCCTCTTTGGTCTCCATCCCGATCTTTCCCTTCCCGCCCCTTTTCTGGCTCCGGTAAGTGGTCACAGGGTTTCTTTTGATATAACCGGAGTGGGATATCGTGATGACCATGTCCTCTTCAACAATCAGGTCTTCTACCAATATCTCTTTTGTCTCCGGGATGATCTCTGTCCTTCTCGGGTTTGCATAGGCCTCCTTTATCTCCAGAAGCTCCTCCTTGATGATCTGCATGACAAGGGAATCACTTGCAAGGACAGAGTGGAGATATGTGATCCGTTCAATGAGCTGCCGATATTCCTCCTCCAGCTTTTCCCTCTCAAGCCCTGTGAACCGCTGAAGCCTCATATCGAGAATGGCCTGGGCCTGCACCCCGGTCAGAGCAAACCTCGCCATCAGGGCGCCCTTTGCCTCTTCCGGCGTCCTTGAGCCTTTGATGAGGGTGATGATCTCATCCAGGTTGGCAAGGGCTATCTTCAGCCCTTCTACGATGTGGGCCCTTTCCTCTGCCTTCCGCAGCTCATACTGGCTCCTCCTGATGATAATCTCCCGCCGGTGCTCAATAAAGTAGCGGAGCATCTCCCTTAAGTTCAGGACCCTGGGTTGGTTATGCACGAGGGCCAGCATGATAATGCCGAAACTGCTCTGCATCTGGGTATGTTTATAGAGATGGTTCAGGATGATGGCCGCCTGCTCACCCCGTTTTACTTCAAGGACTATCCGCATCCCTTCCCGGTCCGACTCATCTCTGATCTCAGAGATCCCTTCTATCTTTTTGTCCCGCACAAGCCCTGCAATATCTTCGACCAGCTTTGCCTTGTTGACCTGGTATGGGATCTACGTAATGATGATGCTCTCCCTTTCTGTCCTGGAGTTTGTCTCAATAAAGGCCCTGGCCCTCATCTGAATGATCCCGCGGCCGGTTCTGTACGCGTCCTGGATCCCCTTGAGTCCATGGATAAACCCTGCAGTAGGAAAGTCCGGGCCTTTTATAATCCTCAGCAGCTCTTCGATGGCCACCTCAGGATTGTCGATACAAATAATCAGACTATCAACAATCTCCCCTAAGTTGTGCGGTGGTATATTGGTCGCCATCCCCACGGCTATACCGGAAGCCCCATTGATCAGCAAGTTCGGAATCTTTGTGGGCAGGACGAGCGGTTCCACCATGGATCCGTCATAGTTAGGCGCAAATTTTACCGTCTCCTTATCGAGATCCGCCAGCACCTCTCCTGCGATCTTTGCCATCCTGATCTCGGTATACCGCATGGCCGCGGGCGGATCTCCATCTACAGAACCAAAGTTCCCCTGGCCGTCTATGATCGGGTATCTCATGGAAAAATCCTGCGCAAGACGCACAATGGCATCATAGTGGTACTTACCGATGACATCTCCGACGATTCTTGCAGACTTCTTATACGGTCTGTTCCAGGGGACACCCATTTCATACATGGCGTAAAGGATGCGCCTGTGAACCGGCTTTAATCCGTCCCGGATGTCGGGCAAGGCTCTGCCTACAATAACACTCATCGCATAGTCGAGATAGGATGAGCGCATCTCAGCTTCTATGCTTACAGGTATCCTCTTTTCTCCTGCTATGGCCAAACGACTTTCTCCTTATCTTGCTTCTTGCTTCTTGCTTCTTGCTTCTTGCTTCTTACTTCTTACTTCTTGCTTCTTGCTTCTTGCTTCTTACTTCTTGCTTCTTGCTTCTTACTTCTTACTTCTTACCGCTGCCATCTATCTGCTTTACACATCCAGGTTCTTTACCTCTTTTGCATGCGTTTCGATAAACCTTCGCCTCGGCTCTACCTGATCTCCCATCAGGATAGTAAATATCTCATCAGCAAGCACGCTGTCCTCAAGCGTCACCTGAAGGATTTATGTAGAGCCCCTTCTTGCTCACCTCCATCACAAAATCAAGGAGCGCCGCAGAGGTCTCAATGGCCTGCTCCTTATCCTCGACGCGTACCTTGTAGGGTGGACTGCCAAGACCCGTTCTCACGGGGGATAATGCCTTAATCTCCCGGAATTCAGGAGAGGCGATAAAGTCCTCATCGATCATCATCTTTTGATGAACTCCGGCCCTTTTGATCTCCACCTCTAACTTGTAGGACTTATGCTCTTCATCGCTGGTCACCTCAACCTCAATAGAATCTCCGGGACGCCGCGCTGAAAAACGCTCCCGGATGCGCCCTATAATCCCTTCTATTGTATTCCGGTCTTTCAGGGTTTCCCTCTCAATGTCTGCCTGTGCAAGGGCGCTGATCACATCGGGATCGTTTTGTTTCCTGGAGATCTGATCTACAAGGCCTTTATAGACCACCAGCTTGCTCAACAGCTTTTCTAATCGCTCTCCCTTGATATAGGAATTCTTACTGCTATC
>JACROQ010000174.1 GCA_016214375.1 Nitrospirota bacterium
GATGACCCATACTATCAGCTCCTTATTCTATTGCAAGGGATTTGTGCAACAGACTCTATTATGCAAATATTTCTACGGAGAATTACCATACGTTTGTCAAAATCAATGGTTTTATTAATTCTTCCCATAACCATAACCAAAGTTAGGGCTCTTTGATAATATCAAGGCTGCCACGCCTGCAACATGGGCAGTTGAAACGGATGTACCTGTGGCCTCGCCGTAACCGTTATTTTTCAGCGTGCTGAGGACTCCCACGCCAGGGGCGGATAGCCTTATGTAGGTTCCATAATTGGATAACGCCCATCTCTGGTCGGAAGGATCGGTTGCGGATACTGCGATTACATTTGGATAGGCTGCTGGATAAAGTTGTTCATCACTATTTTCATTGCCGCCTGCTGCCAAAATAACGGCCCTGCTGGAATGGGCGTATTGAATAGCATCTCCCAGGAACTGGGAATAGGAATATCCGCCGAGGCTTAAATTGAGTATCCTCGCCCCATGGTCAACGGCATAGATGATCCCTTCCATCAGATCAGCATAGGTCCCTTTCCCTGATGCGGTAAGAACCTTTACAGGCATTAATTTACTCTTATAGGAGACACCGGCTATTCCAATGGAGTTATTGGCCTCTGCGGCAATGATCCCTGCCACATAGGTCCCATGACCGTTATCATCTACACCGGATGAATCTCCATCAATTATATCGACACCAGAGATGACCCTGTTTTTAAGATCTGGGTGGGTTATATCAATCCCTGTATCAATGACTGCCACAATGGTATCTGGGCTACCGCTGTTTATCTCCCATGCCTTGTCAGCCTGTATCTGCGGGATAGCCCATTGGTACTTGAAAGAAGGGTCATTTACCACGATAGCCTGTTGATGGGTTAAGAAGACCGGTTCGATATAGACCTGTTTGGCATCTAAATGCCTTTCAATAAATCCCTGGACGGTTTCAGTGGCGGGTATCTTGAGACGATGGGCGTTAATCTTTTCATAGCTTTTAATAATTTTTGTTTCTTTTTCTTTGTTGAATTTCTCGAGTTCATCGGGGACTCTTTCTTCAAATCCTCCCTTACCCCCCTTTGCTAAAGGGGGGATGAGGGGATTATCTCTGCGAAACCTGACAAGCACCTCACCCTTTACAACCTCCACGTAACGGTTCAGTCTCTTATCAAAATAGGGCTCCTTTTCTATGGTCTTGGGCTTTTTTGCTATCTCACCGCCCTGATTTTTATCCTTTTGTGTAAGGGTAGACCCAACTTTATCAGGCATCTCCGGACTATTTCCCTTATCAACCAGCACTATCCTGTCAACTACCCATTGTCCGATCTTTCCCGGTGTACTGGTTGATCTATAAGAGATGCCATAACCACCAAGCCCTGCAGAGCTGATAATTGAATGAAGGGCCTTCACAATGTCCATGTCAGAAAGGCTGACAGTGACAGGGCTTCTCTTGAGACTCTCATCAATCGAAATGGTGAAGCCGGATTGTTTCTCTATCTCGGCAAGGACTTCTCCCAAAGGAATTTCTTTGGCATGGATAGAAAAGAGATCCTGTTTGAATTCAACGATTAGAGGTTTGGTAACTTCTCCATCGGCGATGGTCTTGGCCTCTATTATATGAGTTGGGTAAACTACAATCAGAAACAATAGAATCAATAGACGGGGTATGAAAATCCCCCCCTTAATCTCCTCCCACAATGGGAGGGGAGATAAAAATAGTGAGCGAAGTAGCCTTTCTCCTCGATGGGATAAGGAGGTGAAACGGGATTTGGTAGTGGATTTTTGAGAGAAAAGATTTTTGAATCTCTGTGGTACAGACGTAAGAAAAAATCTTAATTTTGTAGGGTCAGTCAGATGTGATAGATAGATAGATAGATAGATAGATAGATAGATAGATAGGATAAGAGGGTTAATTCTACCCTGAGATGATGCCCATAAATGAGCCATACTACCCTCTCTACTGGAACTGCAAAATAATGGCTAATCGATTACCTGCATTCTTGCCAAGAATGAAAACAGTTATCTCGATGGGCAAATATATAGCAGATTAGATTATTGGAGTCAACAAAAAAATGGCCTGTGTCATTGAGGATTAATAAGCGATCATAACGATTCGGGCAGAAGCTGGTTTGATCTGGGCGGGGTGGATCTCTCATCCACGATTCAGGTCAGTGAGAGGTCTTCTTCAAGGCCAGGGGCTTCTGGTAAACGGCTACCGCCTTGTTGTGTTCTTTGAGGTTATTTGAAAAGTAGTGGGTGCCGTCATTTTTGGAGACAAAGTAGAGATACTCCGCATCCGCCGGATATAGGGCGGCACGGATAGACTCGATGCCCGGACTCGCTATGGGGCCCGGGGGGAGTCCACGCTTCACATAGGTGTTGTAGGAAGAATCAAAGACTAAATGTCCCCTCTTCAGATCGCCGTCGAAACCATTGCCCAGGGCATAGATCACGGTAGGATCACTCTGGAGGGGCATATTCTTTTTCAGCCTGTTATAAAAGACGGCGGATATCAGAGGACGGTCCCCCTCGACAACGGCCTCCTTCTCTATCAGTGAGGCGAGGGTAACAATATCCTTTATGGTCATTCCAAGTTCTGACGCCCTGTTCTCTAAGTCCGGTCCAATGGCCTCTTTGAATCTGAGCACCATCTTGCGGACAATCGTCCTGGGTTTGCCGTCCTTCAGAAAGTAATAGGTGTCAGGGTATAAGAAGCCTTCAAGGTTCGGGACATCTGTATTTAACAGGCCGATCAATTCCCTGTCTTCGGTAAGCCCTTTAAAGCTTATTGCATCGACAAGTCCGTCCGCCTCCAGCAACTGCCCTATCTGATGGATATTGTAACCCGCTGGGATGGTGACCCTGTGGTAGTGGACCTTCCCCTCTTTAAAGGCCGAGAGGATATCAAAGAAGTTCGTCTCAGGACCAAAGATATATTCACCTGCCATAATCTCTTTCTCGGATAAGACAAATTTTCCAAGGGTAATAAACAGGGTGCTGCTCCTGATAAATCCCCGGTCTCTCAGAGAACCTGCAATCCATCGCAGCGATACCCCTTCCGGCACACTAAACACGGAGTCCCTGACACCCTCTTTCCTGACGGCAAAGAGACTGCTGTAGCCTGTAATGGATAGCAGGAGCAGCATCATGACAATCACCCCGGTAACCGCTATTCGCTGGACAGATCGCATCTCCCCCCCCTGCTGCTCATATAATCCTGAAGGATGATCACTGCCGACAACTTATCGATCACCTTTTTCCTCTTCTCCCTGCTCATATCCGCAGCGATTAATGTCTTCTCGATGAGTCTTGTACTCAACCGCTCATCAAATAGCTTAATCGGTATCCGGAAATCCCTTTTAAGTTCATCAACGAATCTCCCGACCTTCTCCGCCTGGATACCCACACTCCCGTTCATCATGACCGGCATGCCTACAACAATCTCTTCGACATTGTATTCACTGACAATCTCTTGAATATCCCTGATCTCTTTTTTAAGGCCGCTTCGGGTGATCGTCGTAAGGCCGTGGGCAGAGATTTCGAGCTCGTCACTGATGGCGACACCGATCCTCTTATCTCCTACGTCTAAGGCGAGTATGCGCATCTGCAGGTCGAGGTCTACTTCGCCTCTTCCAGCCTCTTCAACCGGGCGGTCAATTCCTGAACATTTTTCTCTAAGGCCTCAACGTCCTTTCGGGTCGTCAGATTCAGGCGTTCAAGGGTCTTTTGAGCCATCTCTGCCACCTTTTTGTCCACCTCTCCACTCCCCTTTTCCGCCTTCTCCAGGACCTCCTTCATCAGCTTGGCCCCTTCGGTCTGACTTAATTCGCCCTTCTTCATAAGCTCGTCGATCAACTCCTTTGCCTTCTCCTGCGCCCCCAGACCGGCCAACAAGGCCTTACGAACTATCTCAAACATGATCAGTCCCTCCCTTTTTTGATACCCGTGATTCTATAATAAGGTTGTCATTCTGAGGGACGTAGTCCCGAAGAATCTGACACATCAGGGCTAATCAGATTCTTCGCTTCGCTCAGAATGACAGCCTCTATCCCGCCTTGCCATCTCCCCGACAACACCGGCTACCTTGCCCAGCGCCTCTGCCAGCCCTTCGGGCCTTTTGCCCCCGGCCTGGGCCATGTCGGCCCGCCCCCCGCCGCGGCCGTCAACTAAGGGGGCGATCTCCCGGATGATCTCCCGTGCATCCAGTCGGAAGGCAAGGTCTTTGGTCACCATCACCACAATGGCCGCCTTCTCATCTGCCCCGGTCCCGGCTGCCACAACACCTGATTTCATCTGCGAACGAAGGGACTCGGCAAAGTTTCTGAGATCGTCGATACTCATGGGATCCGCCCTCTTTGACAACACCTGGATCCCCTCGACCTCCCGGATCTCAGAAGTAATATCCTTTGCCTTAGACACAGTCAATTGCCCCTTTAACCGTGCGATCTCCTTCTCCTGTTCCTTTAATTGTGTGACAAGACGCTCTGCCTTGCCGGCCACCTCGGCAGGCTTGGCCTTCAGCATCCCGCTGATCTCTGCTACCGTCCTCTCGGATTCGATGAAATGCCTCAGGGCCGCTGCCCCTGTCAGCGCCTCTATCCTGCGCACACCTGCCGCTATGCCGCTCTCCGATGTTATCCTGAATACCCCGATGTCCCCTGTGGCCTTACAGTGGGTCCCGCCGCACAACTCCTTGCTGAACCCTGGCACCTGCAC
>JACROQ010000199.1 GCA_016214375.1 Nitrospirota bacterium
AAAGGAGCCACTCGATGAAAAAACTTTTACTGCTTGGATTATCAATTGTCTTGAGCATAGCGGCTGCGACACCTTCGATAGCAGAGGAACAAAACCAAACCAAGAGGGGTGTGGGACCAGCCCCTTTCTATCTCTCTGTAAAAGACAAGATTGGAATCTCCAAGGAGCAGGAAGATAAGTTGATGGCGGTCGAAAAGGAGGCGATCAAAAAGTTGGAGGCGCTCACCCCGTCTATTATAAAGGCACAGCAAGCACTGAATGCGGTTACAAAGGAAGAAGAGGTTGATCTCAAAAAGGTCCGTGAGCTTTTAAACAATATCGTCACCCTTGAGACAGACGGGAAGTTTACCGTCATAGAGGCGATGGCCCTTGAGAATAAGGTGCTCACCAAGGACCAGCGTGATAAGGCCAAAGAGATCGCCCTCTCAATGTCGAAGGCCGGACAGGCCCCGCCTGCACCGCCTGTCAAGAAATAAGGTCGCTGAATCCGGGAATGGAGGAAAAGATATCTCTGGAGAGGTCGTTATAGGGGTTGATTTAGGGGGGTCCGCAGTCCGTGCGGGTATTGTCACAAGAGAAGGTCGCTTACGCAATTTTAAACAGATCGGGATCCCGAAGGGGCGCAGAAAAGACCTTGTTTTGATCTGTATCACCGGGAGTGTGAGAGAACTGATTGACCGGGAAGATAAAAGGGGTAACAAGGTCGTGGCCGTCGGTATTGGCTCACCCGGTATCATCAAGTTAGACAAAGGGATCGTCGTCACATCACCCAACTTTCCAGGCTGGAGAGATGTCCCCTTGAGATCATTGATCGAGAGGGTCATTAACCTCCCGGTATCCATGGACAATGATGCGAATGTCGCCGCGTTCGGTGAGAAATGGAGGGGGGCGGGGCGCAAGGTCAACAGCCTGATATGCCTGACCCTGGGCACGGGGATCGGCGGGGGCATCATCCTTGATGGGAACCTGTGGCACGGGGCCCACGGGATGGCCGGTGAGATCGGCCATATGACGGTAGACCCGAATGGTCCCAGATGTAATTGCGGCAACTATGGGTGCCTGGAGGCCTACTCCTCTGCAACAGGGATGGTCAGGGGCGCCACAGAGGCGATAAAACAAGGGAAAAGGACGATCCTCAGGAGGTTCTCCGGCAATGACAGCCGTCAGATCACTGCAAAGATGGTCTATGACGCGGCCACTCAGGGTGACAGGCTCTCCATCAGTATCCTGAAAGAGGCCGGGTCATCCCTTGGGATCGCAATCGTCAGCCTGATCAACATCCTGAATCCGGAGATGATCGTGCTGACAGGCGCTGTAACCGGGGCATGGGATCTCTTCATGCCGGCGGCATTTGAGGAGATAGAGAAGAGGGCCTACAGCCGTGTTATGATGCGCACAAAGATCGTCCGGGGCAAACTTCCGGGGAGTGCAGGGGTGGTCGGCGCCGCAGGTCTGGCATTGAGGCAGATGGGCAGCCTTCCCCCGATGACATGAAGAAGTATTTGACACTTTTCCACATCAACTGGCAGAACTCTCTCCAGTACCGCTTCTCTTTAGTTATCTACATCGCCGGGTATTCCCTGTACATCTGGGTCCTCTTATACCTCTGGTCTACGGTATATCATGAAGGCAATACGGTCGGCAACTACACCCTCTCCCAGCTCACCACCTATTATCTCCTCCAGCTCATGATCAACTCGGTCATCTTCTCCTACATCAGTTGGGATGTCATCGACAATATCAAGGATGGACATTTCTCAAATTTCCTGATAAAACCCCTCGACTACTTTCTCTACTGGTTTACGGTGAATCTGTCGGGAAAGATCCTAGAGGCATTTTTTGTTATCATCGCCGCAGGGCTGATATCCCTGTTATTCGGAGGTTACTTTGCATTTCCGGGACGATTGATCACCTTCCTCTATTTCCTCATATCCGTTATCCTGGGTATCGTCCTTGCCTTTGAGATGGATTTCTGCGTGGGAATGATCACCTTCTGGCTGACACAGGTCCGTACCTTCAAATACATGCTGCAGACCCTGATCTTATTTTTTGCCGGCGCCATGCTCCCCCTTGACCTCTTTCCAGGCCTCCTTATGAAGATATCCAATATCCTTCCCTTCCAATATCTCGTATTCTTCCCCATCAGTCTCTACCTCGGGAAGGTGGACAACCCCTGGCCATCCTTTATCATGCTCTCCGTCTGGATCCTGATCTTCTACGTCATCGCGCGTATACTCCTCATCCGGGGAATCAGGAGGTATGAGGCCGTCGGTGCATAGGATCTTCCACAATATCATGAGATACCTGAAGCTCTACAGGGTGTTCCTGTTCCAGAATCTCAAAGAGGACATGATCTACCGCTCAAACTTTATGACCCTTGTGATCATGGACATCTGGTCTGTCGGCATCAGTGTCATCCTGTTTAAGATTATCTACAGCCATGTCAATACCATCGCCGGGTGGACATTCGATCAGTCCCTCATATTGATCGGGAGTGTGGGGATTATCCGGGAGATGGCCTACCTGACATTCAGACGGGGTTTCCTCGAATTGGGGAGCCACATACGGACAGGGACGTTTGACCTCTTCATGACAAGACCCATCGCGCCTAATCTGCACCTTGCCTTCAGACACGTATCCCTCTCCGAGAGCTTTGGAGAGGCTGTCATGGGGGGAGCCCTGGTCGTCTACGGTCTCATGCGCCTGCACCACTGGAACTGGATCAGCATATTCCTCTACGTTGTATTCCTCCTGAACTCCCTCTTGATCTATTATGGATTTAGCCTCCTCATGAACAGTGTGGTATTCTGGGTGATAAAGTCTCAGGAGTTAAATACGATCGTATACTTTTTTATGGAGACCTCCCGCTATCCCGGAGATATCTTCAGAGGGGTCGGAAAGATCATATTTACCTTCATTATCCCCATCGGGATCATCGCCACGGTCCCGGCATCGATCCTGACAGGCCGCATAGGATGGGGGTTTGCTGTGACTGCCCTGATTGTAGGCAGTGTTTTTTTAAGTGCGGGACTATGGGTATGGAAAAGGAGTATCGGACATTACTCCTCTGCAAGCGGGTAAGACATGACCATTTCGATACAGGTACATAAGCTAACAAAGACCTACGAATACTTTAAGAAAGAACCGGGGCTTGCCGGTTCTCTTAAAATCCTCTTCTGGCGGGAAACGCTCTACC